>JBAYWA010000232.1:0-3978 GCA_041674325.1 Melioribacteraceae bacterium
ATGCTCAATTTAATATTAAACAGATGGCTTTCCTCGGATTCATTGAAGTCCTGAAACATCTCCCTTTCATCGGCAGGGTCCGAAAGCAGCTCCTGACGAAAATAGCCGACGAAGGAATTGAAACGGTGGTCTTGATTGATTATCCGGGATTCAACCTCAACCTGGCAAGAAAACTGAAAGAGAGCGGTAAGCAGGTTATCTATTATATATCCCCTCAGGTCTGGGCCTGGGGAAAAGGAAGAATTGATAAGATAAAAGAGCTGGTAGACCTGATGATTGTGGTTTTCCCGTTCGAGAAAAAGATGTACCGTAATTACGGAATGAATGTTGAATACGCGGGTCATCCGATTATTGAGCACGTATTAAATCATCCTTATCTGAAAAAAGAAGAGCTCTACAGCAGACTCGGCCTTGAAGTTGGAAAGGAAATTTTATTGATACTGCCCGGAAGCCGCAAGCACGAGATAAAAAAAATATTCCCGTACTGTATTACAGCGGCAGAAAAACTTTCGAATGAATTCAATTTGCAGACTGTTGTCGCCTGTTCCGAGAACATTAGTGAAAAGGTTTTTGAGGGCCTTTCTGAAGAAAAGAATTTTAAATTGGTAAAAGGTTACACTTACGATCTCCTTAAGTTTTCTCATTTCGGAATAATTAAGTCCGGAACCTCAACACTCGAAGCCGCATTATTTCAGATCCCTTTCGTAGTAGTCTACCGGACAAATCTTGTGACATATCTGCTCGGAAGAATCCTTGTCCAGATAAAAAACATTGCAATGGCAAATATTATTCTCGGCGAAAATGTGATTGACGAATTGATTCAATACGATGCGAATTCGGATAACATCTATTCAAAAAGCAGCGCGATTTTGAGCGATGACAAAAAATATAATTTAATAAAAGAGAAGCTTGGTTTGATAAACGAAAAACTGGGCGGACCCGGAGCTTCAGCAAAAGCTGCGGGATTAATATTCGCGCGGTTAAATGAAACTCACTAACAGACAGAGAAATGTTCTTCGTTATTTAGGAATCCGTTTTGCGGGTATTGCTATCAGAATACTGATTAATACTCTGCGCATAAAAATTATCAACGGTGAGAAGATTTCCGAACTGGCCAGGGAAAGAAAAAATTACGTTTATGCTTTCTGGCACGGGTCAATGATGTTAGGTTGGTTTATAAATAGAAATAGCAATGCCGCAGCATTGGTAAGCCGGAGTAAGGACGGCGACGTACTTGCCGGCATACTGGAAAAGTGGAGTTATAATGTTGTAAGAGGTTCTAGTTCAACCGGCGGAAATGATGCTTTAACAGGAATGATCCTCCTTCTCCGCGAAGGTTTCTCTCTGGCCATTACGCCGGACGGGCCACGCGGGCCGAGATATAAAATGAAAGCTGGTGCTGTAATTGCCGCCAAGAAATCTGGGGTTCCTCTTTTTCTTGCGGGTATAGGAATTAAGAATAAGATTATCCTGAAAAGCTGGGATAAATTTGAAGTCCCTATTCCTTTTAGCCGTGTTTCGGTCATCTATTCAGATCCGTTATTTTTCGAGGGAAATCTAAGCTATGAAGAGACGGACAGTAAAATAATTGAATGCGAAGAATTGTTGAATAAACTTCAAAAGGATGCTTTTTTAAATTGCTGAAATTTTTAAGAATAATATTGTCGCCCCTGTCTATCATCTACTCGGCCGTTTCAGGAATAAGAAACCGGTTTTTTGATAAAAAAATTTTTCCTTCTACGCAGGTGGATGCAAAAGTAATCTCTGTGGGAAACCTGACAGTCGGGGGCTCCGGTAAAACCCCGGCAGTGATGATGATAGCCGGCTTTCTCAAAAATAATGGAAATAAAGTAGGGTTATTAAGCCGCGGTTACGGCAGAAGTTCGAGGGGATATCTTTTCGTGAGCGACGGCATCAAAATGAAAGTCTCGGTGGATCAGTGCGGTGATGAGATGTTTTTCATGGCGGACGAATTAAAAGTTCCGGCAGCAGTGGCAGAACGCCGCGTATCCGGAGCTCAGAGGTTCATTAAAGATTCAAATGTAAGCACAATCATTCTGGACGACGCATTTCAGCATAGATGGATTCATCGTGATCTTAATATTGTTATTTTCGATCAGAAGTTCCTGGAGAAGTCGGGACAACTGGAACAGAGAATGCTTCCGCTCGGATCGATGAGAGAAGGCTTTGATTCGCTTGAACGGGCGGATATTATTATAATTAATAGAAAATTCTCGGATAAGATCGAAATACCAAATAAACTCAGTAAATATTTTGATAAGAAAAAAGTTTTTAGCGGCTACTATGAACCTGTTGGAGTATTCGACGTAAAAACACATCATTTTTTCGATTTAAGCGAGTTCCGGGGACAGAAAAGTTTAGTGGTTTGCGGTATTGCCCGCCCATTCTCTTTTCTGAATGTACTTGAAAAAAACAAGATTGATTTTACAAATAAGATGATTTTCGACGATCATAAAAATTATTCACACAAGGAAGTTCAGCTGATAAGAAAGAAGTTTTATGATACTAACGCCTATTCGGTGCTCACGACACAGAAAGACGCCGTAAAATTCATCCAATATTCAAAGGAACTGGATGACATAGATATTTATTATCTGAAAATCGAACTTAAACTTGATGACCAGAAAAATTTTAATGATATAATAATTAATTCAATCAACTAAAAAACATTTATCGGAGGATAAGTTAAATGGCTAAATCAACGCACAAGTATGTGTACTATTTCGGCGGAAAACGTGCTGAAGGACAGGCTACAATGAAAGAACTGCTGGGCGGCAAAGGAGCCAACCTGGCGGAAATGGTAAATATCGGATTACCTGTACCGGCCGGTTTCACAATTACAACTGAAGTATGTACCGCCTATTACAAGAATAACAGAAAATATCCGAAAGAACTCGAAAAACAGGTCAAGGAGGCTCTCTCAAAGACGGAAAAAGAGATGGGCGCAAAGTTCGGCGACAAAGTCAATCCCCTGCTTGTTTCGGTTCGTTCAGGAGCCCGCGCTTCAATGCCGGGTATGATGGAGACAATTCTGAATGTCGGTTTGAACAATCAGACCCGCGAAGCATTAATAGCAAAAACCGGAAATCCGCGTTTTGTGTACGATTCGCACCGCCGCCTGATACAGATGTATTCGGATGTTGTAATGGAAAAAGCAGCCGGCATCGAACCTGAAGAAGGAAAAGGAGTACGTCAGCAGCTTGAAAAAGAACTTCATAATATGAAAGAAGCCCGGGGAGCTAAAAACGACACAGATCTGAGCGCCGATGATTTGAAAGAACTTATCGAGATCTATAAGGCGAAAGTTCAGGAAGTTCTGGGAAAACCATTTCCCGAAAACCCTATGGATCAGCTGTGGGGCGCGGTATCGGCAGTTTTCCAGAGCTGGATGGGTAAACGGGCTATTTCTTACAGAAGAATTGAAAGCATACCGGATGAATGGGGAACCGCTGTAAATGTTCAATCGATGGTATTCGGAAATATGGGCGACACCTCGGCTACCGGCGTTGCTTTTACACTTAACCCCGCAACCGGAGAAAATTACTTCTACGGGGAGTGGCTGCCGAATGCACAGGGCGAGGACGTTGTTGCAGGTATCAGAACTCCCAAGCCGATCAATGAGATCGGTAAGAGCGAGCATACGGCTCATCTCCCATCCCTCGAAACAGCTATGGTGCCGGCTTATATACAACTTCATAAAATTCAGCGGTCCTTGGAGAAACACTATAATGATATGCTCGATATCGAGTTTACCATTCAGGAAGGCCGGCTTTATATGCTTCAATGCCGAGTAGGAAAAAGGAACGGACCGGCTGCTGTTAAGATGGCTGTGGATATGTTCAAAGAAAAACTGATTTCAAAAGAAGAAGCGGCTATGCGCGTTCAACCTTCACAGCTTGATGAGCTCCTTCATCCCATCATAGATCCGAAAGCGGAGTTAACATCTGCCGTTATCGC
>JBAYWA010000233.1:0-3975 GCA_041674325.1 Melioribacteraceae bacterium
GAAATTATTTCTGTGAAAACCGAGGACGCAAAAGCTATGACCAGGCGGCTGGCGCTGGAAGAAGGGCTCTTTGCGGGGACATCATCGGGTGCGAATGTGGCAGCGGCTATTCAATTGGGAGAACGGCTCGGTCCGGATGCCAGAATAGTGACATTGATGGCAGACTCGGGATTGAAATATATGAGCACGGATGTTTATAAAAAATAGAATCTGAAAATTAATTCTACTCAAAGGAGAATATTATGGAGTACAGATATCTGGGCAATTCCGGACTTAAGGTTTCAGCTTTGTCGTTTGGTGCGTGGGTTACGTTCAGCGATCAGGTTGGAGAAGATGTGGCTTACAAATGCATGAAGGAAGCTTACGATGCGGGCGTCAATTTTTTTGATAACGCGGAGGTGTACGCAAACGGAGAAGCGGAAATAATGATGGGGAATATCCTCAGGAAAACCGGATGGAAAAGATCGGATCTGATAATTTCAACTAAACTGTTCTGGGGTGGAAACGGACCTAACGATACCGGACTCTCAAGAAAACATATTTTTGAAGGAACTGACGCCGCGCTTAAAAGACTCCAGCTTGATTATGTTGATTTAATCTTCTGCCACCGCCCCGATTTTCACACCCCCGTTGAAGAGACCGTGCGCGCGATGAATTATGTCATTAATCATGGCAAAGCATTGTATTGGGGAACGAGCGAATGGCCGGCTGAAAGAATTCTTGAAGCTTACGATGTTGCCAGAAGGGAAAGACTTGTTCCCCCGTTAATGGAACAGCCGGAATACAACATGTTCCGACGCGAAAAAGTGGAGAAGGAATTTTTGCCACTGTATGAAAAGTTCAAAATGGGAACTACTATATGGAGCCCGCTCGCGAGCGGAATTCTAACCGGTAAATACAATAAGGGATTGGCTGAGGCAACTCGTCTGTCGCTGCCGAATTATGAATGGCTGAAAAATAATGTTTTGGGAGAAGGAGGAGATAAAAAGATCGAAAAAGTAATAAAACTTGAACCGATAGCGAACGAGCTGGGCTTAACGCTCTCGGAGATGGCGCTTGCATGGTGCCTTAAGAATCCGCATGTGAGCACCGTTATTACGGGCGCGTCTAAACCTGAGCAGGTCAGGCATAATATGAAAGCGATTGCAGCAGTATCAAAATTGAATGACGAGGTAATGAAAAAAATTGAAGACGTAATTCAGACGAAACCGAAATTGGAGTATGACTGGCGAGGATAAATTTTGAATAAAAGCTTATACCCGGCGGAATAATCTGCCGGGTTTACTGCGAGATGGAATCTCGCAATTATTTTTGAATAGTTTCTTGTTGTTATGGTTTTTGTTGCTTCGATATTTATTCCGGAACATAGAAAGGCGGGGAGGAAAATTCTTGTTGATAGATTGAAGGCCTTGATAATATCTCTGTTTTCCCAATCATAAATTATTTTAACCTTCCGATTTTAAATATGCAAATAGCAGGAATAAACCAAACTGCAATTATGAGTTTTGCAAAAACCACAGGGTTGTTCTGGTTTTGTATCCGGTCAATTATATTTTCATTTTATCATTCCGCGGATGAAAAATATAGATTCAATTCATAAAGCTAAACGCTGTGCCGGATGCGATACTGGCAATTATAAAAGTCACAAGGCGTTTCAGCAATCGGTCCGAAAAAACTGACATAAAATAATGAACAGGTTTAATAAATTATTATGTGCTGTGACTCACCGGGTAATTCAGCAGATTAGCATATTATTTTAATGTAAATGTTTTGTATTTCACAACAATTAATTTTTAAAGGAGAAAGAAGATGAAAAAACTTACTTTGTTTTCAATTACTATTCTGCTAGCGACCTCATTATCGTTTGCGCAGTATCAAGAAGGGAAACAAACCGCGGGAGCATTGATCGGAATCGGCGGCGGCGGGCTTAATGGTACGGGAGCAGTCCCAATTGCTGTTGAGTATAACTTCCTCAATTTCGAAAAGAATATCCATTTCGGAGTCTTCGGCGCTTTCGCTACTTCTTCGGAAGATTACGGATGGGGATTCGGCACAGGTAAATTCACCTACACAAATATTATAATAGCCGCGCAGGGAAATTACCACTTCATGCCGGGAAAACAGATCGATCCTTTCCTGGGACTCTCGCTCGGCTACAATATCGTTTCCAGCTCCTGGGATTGGGGAACAATTAATAAGAGCGGAACGCTGGTTCAGCCAAGCGCCGCTACAGCAAAAGGATTCTTCTGGAATATTCAGGCGGGCGCTAATTACTGGTTCTCTCCAAAATGGGCCGCCCAGCTCCGGGTGGGATATTTCCCGTATGTCGGACTTGGCGTAACTATGGGAATTTAGCGCAGAAAGGGGGTGGTAGGAGCGGGGTCGCTTCGACAAACTCAGCGGCCCTTAAATAAATCGACGAGTGCTTAAACCAACTCCGGGCTTGTTGAAGAGCTGAAACAAAATATTTCCCGGATTAGTATAATAAGAACGAAAATTTTGGCTGCTTACGGACGGAAGAATCTAATATTAAAAGAAGGAGAAGAGAATGAAAAATTTACTCGCTTTGTTTATCGTACTCGCTTTTTCGGCTTCACTCTATGCGCAGGAAAATCCTCTTAAGAAAGCCGAGGAACAAAAACTAAAAGCGGAAAAAGCCGCCCAGTTCGAGAAACAGAAATCGGAGCAGAAAGCCGAATTGCTAAAGCCGGTAGTTGAAAAGAAGAAAGATGCTTTGAGGGAAAAAGAGGGACAGTTAAAAGCAGTAAAGGAAAAGGGGGAGAAGAAACTTAAAGCAGACATCAAAGAGGGCGGGGATAAAATAAAAGAAGAGAAGATGAAGGAGGAGCAGAAATATAAATCCGAAAAAGAGATGAAGGAGAAGCAGTATAAGGACGTGAAAGACAACGCTGAGAAAAAATTGAAAGAGAAAGCGACCCCTTTCGGACAGATTAAAAGAACCGATAAGGATGCCGTTAAAGAGAAGATAAAATAATTTCCGCATTCCTAAATATTTAAAGCCGGAGATTCTCCGGCTTTTTTTTTAACACTTCGCGGGTAGTATTTCTATCCCACTTCAACGAACTCGATTGTCCCGACAGCTTGGAAGACATTGGTATCTCCGGGCAGCATTCTAAATGTAGCCAGTTCTGCGGGGGCTTGGGGCTTCATCTAGTTGTCCGACCGGTTAATAAAAATAATCCATCATAGGTAATGAATCATTATTTTTACTTCGCTCATTAAAAATAATTCGCGGCGGGAACAGTTATGAAATTTTTATTCTTTACATTTTTTTCTCTTCTTATTTCAAGCAGTATATTCGCCCAGAAAACAAAATTGATAACAAATAGTGACGGGCGCAATACAATATCTCTTAACGGACCGTGGAAAATGATAATTGATCCGTATGAGACCGGTTACTACAGCTACCGCCGCACTCCCGATCCGAATGGATATTTCAGGAACGCCAGACCGCAGAGCAAGAGCGAGAGGATTGAATATGATTTTGATTCATCCGAACAGATTATGGTCCCCGGCGACTGGAATACTCAATATGAAAAACTGTTTTTCTATGAAGGGACGGTCTGGTATAAAAGATCGTTCGATTATAAAAAGAAAGATAAGAACCGCGTATTTCTCTACATCGGAGCGGCGAATTATGAATCCATAGTATTTATGAACGGGCAGAGACTCGGCAGCCACGTCGGAGGATTTACACCATTCAATTTTGAAGTTACCGATAAAATAAAAGAAGGTGATAATTTTATTGTGGTTAAAGTCGACAACAAGCGCCTTGCTGAGGGAGTGCGGACAAGAAACACAGACTGGTGGAATTACGGGGGCATTACCCGTGATGTGAAATTGATCGAAACGCCGGAAACCTTCGTGCGCGATTATTTTATTCGGCTCGGGAAAAGTACGATGGACAAAATATCGGGATGGATTCAACTCGACGGCATAGACTTATCCAAGAAA
>JBAYWA010000234.1:0-3967 GCA_041674325.1 Melioribacteraceae bacterium
ATCCACACCACTAATCCCTGAAGCGTGAACATCGGGGAGAGACCTATGATAGAACCCAAAGCAAAGCCCCAGGCAATCTGACGGGGAGTTTGCCCGTCAGCCAGCACTTTTAAAAAATCCCGAATGAATTTCAGCCAGAACATAATTACGCTCTTAGTTTAAATGATCTGATTCCAAAATAATTTTTTCCTACGGCAGATTCAAGAAATTGAGTCGCCCGCGGATCATCTGCCAACCTATTATTAAAATTAACCGGAGTAATGTTTTTCTATAGAACAGCAATTAATTATATTAAACCTGTTAAGTGACGGTATTAATGAAATTTTTGACGGGCAATTACAAATGTATCTCTACCTGAACGGTGAAATAAGAGATGGAAAAGATGTAAATATCTCCCCGTTCGATAGAGGTTTTCAGTTTTCGGATGGAGTTTATGAAGTAATCAGATATTATCCTTCAATATTTTTTGAATTGCAGGCTCATATAAACCGTCTGAAATACAGCCTTAAGGAAATTGGAATTCCCGCGCCGCCTTTAGAAGAGATAGCCCCGATACTATCCGATCTTATATCAAAAAACGATCTTAAAGATCATCCTTCAATTGTATATATCCAGATATCACGCGGTTATCAGTATCCGAGAAGACACGCATTCGTCAATTCCGGCAGCCCCACTTTTTTTATCTCTGTCGAAAAATTTTCTGCTAACAGAGAAGCTATGATGAATGGGGTTTGTGCGGGTCTGGAAGAGGATATCAGGTGGCACCGCTGCGATATAAAATCCACATCACTGATACCGAATGTTTTATCGAGCCAGCGCGCGGGATCCAAAGGATACGCAGAGATTATATACCACCGTAATGGATTTATTACCGAAGGGGCTCACACTAACATCTGTTTTGTTAAGAACAATTCATTGATAACTCCTCCTCTGAGTAATTTTATTCTGGCCGGCATTACGCGTAAAATTGTGCTCGAGATTTGTGCTAAAACCGGGATCATTTATTCCGAAGAAAATGTGCCGGTCGGCAGAGTGAAAGATTTTGATGAAATTCTTCTTCTGGGAACAACAACGGAGATCACTCCGGTAATTGAGATCGATGGAGTTAAAGTAAATAGCGGAATACCGGGACCGGTATGCAGAACTCTCCAGTCTGAATACCGCAAACTATACTGATAAAATTTTTATCCATAGGATTGAATAAAATGAGCAAGCTCTTTTCACCGTTAAAGATCAGAGATGTAGAATTCAAAAACAGAGTTTTTATGGCGCCGATGTGCCAGTACTCGGCTAAAGACGGAATGACAAATGACTGGCATCTAATTCACCTCGGCACGCGCGCGGCCGGAGGGGCAGGATTAGTTTTAGCCGAGGCAACCGCTGTCTCCCCCGAAGGAAGAATCACTCCCGATGATCTCGGAATTTGGGATGATAGATTCATTGCCGGATTCAGGCGAATTACTGATTTTATAATATCGCAAAATTCTATCCCCGGAATTCAGCTTGCCCACGCCGGAAGAAAAGCATCGACCTATGCACCCTGGAAAGATTCCGGAGAGATAAAAATTGAGGAGGGCGGCTGGATCACTCTGGCGCCAAGTTCTATTCCATTTGCTGATGATTATTCTACGCCAAAGGAGATGACAACAGATGAAATTAAGCACATCAAAGCAAAATTCCGGGATTCGGCGGTGAGAAGCATTAATGCCGGATTTAAAGTAATAGAACTTCATATGGCTCACGGTTATCTGGTGCATCAGTTCCTGTCTCCGCTTACTAATAAAAGAAACGACGAATACGGCGGATCTTTTGAGAACAGAACCAGACTAGCCGTTGAAATAACAAGAGAAGTAAGAAATTCAATTCCCGATAATCTCCCCCTCTTCATTCGGATTTCTGCGACTGAATGGGTTGAAGGAGGATGGGATATTGACGAATCTGTTGATCTTGTGAGAAGATTAAAAGAAGCCGGAGCCGATTTTATCGACTGTTCAAGCGGAGGAAATATTGCTGCTGCGAAGATTCCGTTCGGACCGAATTATCAGGTCCCGTTTGCATCGAGGATTCGCAAAGATACCGGCATTCTAACGGGCGGAGTTGGTTTGATTACACTTCCCGAACAGGCAGACAAAATTATTTCATCGGGTGAAGCGGATGCTGTGTCGCTGGGGCGCGAACTGTTAAGAAATCCGTATTGGCCTATTCAGGCAGCCAAACAATTAAATGCCGAGATCGAATGGCCGAATCAATATCTGAGAGCAAAATAAGATTTGGTAATTAATTAAGAAATGAAAAGCCCGGTCATAATTAATATGTCCGGGCTTTTTTCTATCAGAATTTTAATAATATAAAAATAATTTACAGCCACGCTTTTATTTTTGCGGCTACCTGCTCACCGGTAAATCCGAATTTTTCTGCCAGAATCTGGTACGGCGCAGATGCTCCAAATCCGGTCATCCCTATCGGCAAGAATTTGCTTCTGAACAGATCGCCCCACCCTGTCATTGTTGCCGCTTCGACTGCGGCAACCGGGACATTCACAGGAACGACACTGTTCTTATATTCTTCACTCTGCTCCTCATAAATTTCACGGCAGGGTATTGATACAACTCTTACAGATAATTTATCCTGCAATATTTTCTGAGCTGCGATTGCAACCGGGACTTCCGATCCGCTGGCCGCAATAACAAGATCAACTTTGTTTCCCGTCTCTTTTGAAACAACATATCCGCCTTTCAGAATAACTTCCGGTTTGAAATCGGCACCGTGATCAATAAAATCGATCTTCTGGCGGGTTAAAATCAATGCTACTGGTCCGTCTTTATGTGTTAGGGCGTAATTCCATGCGGCGGCAGTTTCAGGTCCATCCGCAGGGCGCAAAACCTTCACATTCGGGATTGCTCTCAATACCGCAAGATGCTCAACGGGTTCGTGTGTGGGACCGTCTTCACCGACGAAAATGCTATCGTGCGTAAAGACGTATATCGCCGGCAGTTTCATCAAAGATGCAAGACGGATTACAGGACGCATATAATCGGAAAACACAAAGAAAGTAGCGCCGAAAGCTCTGAATCCGCCGTAAAGAATTATTCCATTCAATATCGAGCCCATTGCGTGTTCGCGAATTCCGAAATGAAAATTTTTCCCTTCAAATTTTCCCGGTGCTATCGACGAGAATGCTTTCATATACGTATTTGTAGAAGGAGATAAATCAGCGGAGCCGCCTACAACATTAGGAACCAACTCCGCAATTTTCTGAATAACCTTGCTTGAGAGAGTTCTTGTGGCGTTAGCTTCTTTCCCAGCGGCAATAATCAATTCATCAAATAAATTTTCCGGTATCCAGCCGGTCATATATTTTTCATACATATCCGCTTTGCCGGGATTTTCTTTTTTCCACGTCTCAAATTCTTTTTTCCAGCTCTCGAACGCGGCAAGTAAAGTGTTTTTTCTGTCCGCAAACAATGCCTTTACTTCCTCCGGAATATAAAATTCTTTATCCGCCGGAAAGCCGAGATTCTTCTTTGTTTCGATTAATTCATCTTTCCCGAGCGGCGAGCCGTGAACTTCCGCAGTGTCAACTTTATGCGGACTTCCAAAACCGATATGAGATTTAGTGATAATGATTGCCGGTTTCTCTTTTTCACTCTGCGCAGTTTTAATCGCTTTCCGGATTCCTTCGTGGTCGTATGCGTCTGTCTTTAATACCTGCCAGCCGTATGCCTCAAATCTTTTAGCTGTGTCCTCAGTAAATGTTATTCCGGTATCGCCTTCAATTGTAATCTTGTTGTCATCGTAGAAATAGATAATATTTCCGAGTTTCAAATGTCCCGCAATGGAAGCTGCTTCATGCGAAATTCCCTCCATCAGATCGCCGTCGCTTACGATGCCGTAGATAAAATGATTGCCGAGTAGCTTAAATTTATCATCGTTAAAACGGGCGGCTGTCATCTTTGCGGCTAAAGCC
>JBAYWA010000235.1:0-3958 GCA_041674325.1 Melioribacteraceae bacterium
AACGGTGTTAAAATTCAGGCGGAGTCGGAAGTCTACGATGTGATTCCCCTCGATGCGAAGAACGGTTCGACCGGGTACAGGATATTATGGAAATCTTCCACTTCATTCATAAAGTCAAAAGGAGAATATTCCTCTAAAGGAGTAATTTTTGCGGGCGGAGTGCTCGGCACTGTAAAATTATTATTAAAATTAAAACTCACTTCCCTGCCGGAAATTTCGGACAAATTGGGCTCCGGTATCAGAACAAATTCCGAAAGTCTGATCGGTATTACTTCTTACGGAAAGGAGACTTCCTTTTCAGACGGAGTAGCCATCGGATCGATTCTTCATACAGACAGATACAGTCACCTTGAACCTGTGCGGTATCCGGCAGGCTCGGGTTTCTGGCGAATTCTGATGTCCCCGCTCGCCCATGGAGAGAATATATTTTCCCGCTTCGCAAAAGTGTTTGTCGATATAATTTCACACCCTGTAAAAAATTTCAGGATCTATTTTGTTAACGACTGGGCAAGAAGAACACAAATACTTTTATTTATGAGGACTATCGATTCGACGCTTCATTTCAGAAACGGAAGCTTGGGGATGAAATCTTCCATTGAGAAAGGAGAAGGACCCACCGCATTTATTCCGGAGGCTAAATCGTTGGCAGAAGAGTACGCAAAAATAGTTAATGGAAAGACTACCGTACTTTTAACCGAAACAGCACTCGGCATCCCTACAACCGCTCATATTCTTGGAGGGGCGGTGATGGGAAAAGATAGATCGGAAGGAGTAATAGATAAAGATAATAATGTTTTCGGTTATGAAAATATGCTGATATGCGACGGGTCGATGATAAGCGCAAATCCGGGAGTAAATCCGTCACTGACAATAACAGCACTTTCCGAAAGAGCAATGAGTAAGATCAGGAATGCTGATAATTAGAATAAGTCAATCATTCTGATTTTCGATTTTCCCTTTAAATTATCTGTTTTGAAATAAAAAAAACCCGGCCTCAAAAAAGACCGGGTCAATTTTTTTCGGTTCATTTCAGATTCCGAGCAGATACTGAACCTTCATAAAATACTGCTGATTGGTATTTGTCACACCGTAAGTTCCCTCGTAATTCAGATAATCGCTGGTAGCGCCTGCATAGAATGTTGTAAACGCGCTCAGTTTATAACTGATAAGCGGATAGATCTGGTATGCTTTAGCGAATGAATCGTACTGCATTATTGCGCGCACGAAGAACTCCGGCGAAAACTGGTAAATCGCCACCGCGCGGTAGATATTGCCGTCATAAAATAATTTCCCCGTTTCATCGTTCGACAATTGCGCGCGGGCATATGAGAATGTCAGATTTAATTGAGAAGTTGGTTTTAATGTTAGATCCGCGCCCAGATTATGTCCCTTTCCCATTTCCGGTGAAGATGACCTGTAGATAAATCTGCCGAAGGAGCCGTACGCATAAAAACTGATGCTGTTCCACGGTCTCGAATTTATATTAACAGATGCGCGATGAATTCCGTTAAACCATCTGCCCCTGAAATATTCATCGTTCACAAGAAGATAATTTAAGTTTACGCTCGTCTGGCCTTTCACTCTGATATATAATGTGGGTTGAATCACCTGCTCTTTTTTCATGCCGTAAAAATCATATTGTAAATTTGAACCGAATCCGACCGAAAGATATTCAACGAATGAGTCAACCGGATAGTAACTGTATGAATGACTCATATAAAATCCCCTGAATCCCGTCTGATCGAATAATCCGTTATATGTCTGATACGTCGGCGAAAAGGCATTAAAAGTAAATCCGAAATTATATGAACGCTCCGAATGCTGCAGACTCAGATGTAAACCGTTCCCCCAATAATTTTCCCCGTTGAATGCGGCATCATAACCGGTGCGTCCGAATTCTCTTTGTGAATTAAGCAGTGTCTGATCGTTTATTTCTTTTGTTTTTGATAAAAATCCTTCCCCGGAGAAGTACCAGTTATTCCAGAATTTATAATTCCAGTCGATACCCAGCACATAATTATGGGCGCCGTCAAGATTTATTGCCATAAGCTGGGTGCCGATAAATGTCTCGTCCCCGAATTCATAGCGGAGCCGGCCTATATTAACCAGCGACTTTAGATGAGAGCCGACTGTATTGCTCCCCTCCTCTCCGGGAATTACAAATAGGGTATTGCGGTCGTAAGCATTCATATACAGATACGACAGAGAACCGCTCTTACCATTTATGCGCGCCGCGGCCAGCGGATCATTTATAGATCTTGAGTAGTACATCGATGTCATCAATAATTCACGCCCGATCAGAAAGAATGGACGCTTCTCATCGTACTGAAGCGCGAATGTGGAATTCACGCTTATCTGCGCGGCATCCGATTCGATCTGGCTGAAATCAGGATTAATCACGGCGTCCAGAGAAAAATTGGGGCTCGGTGAATATTTGATTCCGCCGCCTATCCTTGATTCAATAGAATTAAATTTTAATCCGGATGAAGGATCGTCGGGATCGGATAAAAATCCCGCCTTCTGCCCCATAGCGTAGGGAAGAAGTTCCAGCGAACTTCCGGAATTAATATTTTTAAGCCCTTTCAGAAATCCGGCCTGAGTCATAATACCAGGAATGTTTCTATCGAACGGAATCCAGGAAACCTGAGTGCGGCTCTCACGAGGAATGGTCCTGATAATATTAATTCTCCAGTCCTGCTCTTCTCTGTTCGGAAAATTCAGACTTGTGAATGGAATTGCCATCTCTGCGGTCCATCCTTTATCATTCATCTCCGCTTTAGCAAACCAGATCCAGTCAGGACTCGAATCTTCTCCATCAGCGGCAGCGGCTAAATCCCCCTGAATTCCGTATGGATTAACCGCAAGTTCATAGGAGCGCTGATAGTCGCCGTAGGTGTCCAGGCAGAGGATCACAAAATCATCCTGAAAAATTCTGTCCCGGTCGGAGATATTTGCCCTTATTAAATCAGGATTCGTATCAAAACATTGAAAACCGAAATAGATATATTTTTCATCATAAAGAACCCTGACTATTGTCTTCTGGGCGGCAGGAGTATTCTCCCCCGGAGTAACCTCATAATTTAATTCTATGGGGGCCGATTTCAGCCAAATTGGATTATCGAGTTTTCCGTTCAATTCGATCGGCTTTTCAATCCTGACTGCATCATGCGCCCAGACCGGATTTTTATTCTCAGCCTGTGAATACAGGTTGGAAAATAAAAAGATAAGAATGAGGGTCAGACTTCTGTAGTAGAATTTCAATATCATTTTTACTCCTTTTTATATTGCCGTGGATTGTTACTGCATATGACGTATGAGAAGCGACAATAGGCATGCGGGTTTTATCTTTTTTAAATATTTTTTCGGTATTTGTTATATGAGTTGATTTTAGGCCTGTAAACGCGGGGTAAAAATTTGGGGATAATTATTCAGTTAAACTCAATTTGATCTTTTCCAATTCTTCCCATCTGAGAAATAGCAGATGGACTTTTTGTTTAGCTTCCTCCAGCTCCTTAGTAAGTTCAACCGTTCGGACTGCATATTTCTCATAAAAATCGGGAGATGAGAAGATCCGTTCTATCCTCTCGACCTCAGCCTCGCCCTTAAGAATCTCCTCTTCAATAGATTCAAGTTCCTTCGCTTCTTTCCAGGTCAATTTTTTAGCTCTCTGCTTCGGCGGAACTGTTTCTTTTCGGGGCGACTTATCAGGTATTCCTATATCTTCTTCAACCATTAAACGGTTACGTTTTTTCTCCAGATAATAATCATAATTGCCTTCGCTGAAATATACTTTCCCCTCCTCAAATGCCAGAATCCCGTTGCATACACGGTTCAGGAAATATCTGTCGTGACTCACAACAACAACGCAGCCGTCAAAGGCAATAAGAGCTTCCTCAAGAATCCTGAGAGTCGGTAGATCGAGATCATTTGTGGGTTCATCCAGCAGAAGGAAATTTCC
>JBAYWA010000236.1:0-3942 GCA_041674325.1 Melioribacteraceae bacterium
GGTTCGAACCGCTGGCCTCTTGAATGCCATTCAAGCGCTCTCCCAACTGAGCTATAGCCCCGTCAAATCAAGTCTTAAAAATAAACACCCGCAAAAGTAAAAATCTGAAACTCTATTGTCAAACTTTCCATTCACACTTCCAAAAATTAATGGCCGCTTTCGGCTTTTTTTGTCAGTTCTGAAATCAAAGAAAAATTATTCTGCAGCTTTCTTAATTCATTCTCCAGTTTATAAATCCTGTAGGATTCCACTGATTCTTTTCCTCCGAGAAGCCAGTTAATATCGCACCCGAGGCGCAATAATTTACTCAATATCCGCGTGCCGGGTTCACGCTTGGCGCTTATATACTGCTGCAGCTGCTGTGGCGATATCTGCATGGCATCCGCTAATTTTTTCAGAGTTCCGTATTTTTTCTTCGCGAAAAAACGCATCCGCTCGCCAACTCCCATCTGAAGTCTCTCGTCTGTAAAGAGATCAAGATTTTCCGGCTGGCCGTCCTCAAATAAATTCAGCTCAAACTGATAATCATCTATTATTTTTTTGATCTGATGGTAAAGATCTTCATCAAATTGGGGGCTCTCGTTCAAAAGGTAGGATAGAGTCTGTATCTTCATATCAAGTTTCTCGGAGACCATATTCATCTTTATTCCGAGTGTGTGAAGAAGATATTTTATTTCTTCCTGCTTTGTCATTATTGGATTTTCCTCTTTTGTAAAGCAGTTACCGTCTGCAAAATAGTAAACCGGTAAGCAGCAGGCAAGTGTAATCTAAACCATTCCATCAGCTGTCAGGGCGATAAAAGTTTCCCTGAATAAGACTATCGAATTTTTGAACTATCGGGGAATTCGATATCTTTGAAATGTATGAAATTAAAATTGTTCTCTTCAGATCACAAATACATACTTAGACTCGCGCTTCCTGCAATTGCCGGTCTCTCCTCGCAGATGGTTGTATCGCTCGTTGATGCCGCTATGGTCGGGCGTTTGGATAATGCCCAGTACTATCTTGCCGCCATGGGAATTGGAGTAATTGCTACCTGGGCGGTTGTAAGTTTATTCTCCAGTCTTGCCACGGGCACGCATGTTTTGATCGCTCGACGGTTCGGGGCAGGGGAATATGATGAATGCGGACGTGTGCTGAATACCTCACTGATCATCTCTTTTGTTATCGGAATAATTGTTTCTGCGGTTGTGGTTTTTTTCTCTTACGAGATCGCGGGATTTTTCGCCGTCGATCCTAAAGTTGGATATTATGCCGGACAGTTTCTTCACTACAGGTTCATGGGACTTCCTTTTTTCCTTATAACTGTCTCATACCGGGGTTTTTTCTTCGGGATAGGGAAGACTAAAATTTTTATGTACTCGGCTGTACTCATAAATCTGCTGAATATAGTATTCAATTATATACTGATATACGGCGGCTTCGGGATAGAGGGGATGGGATTGGCGGGATCGGGATTAGGTTCTACAATTGCGACATTCTGCGACGCACTGTTTTACCTATCGGTTTCTATGTCGCCGGCATTCCGTCATAAATTCCATTATTTCAAAAATTTTAATTTTGTTAAAAGTATAGCAGCATCAATAATCAAAATTTCACTTCCCGTTTCCCTTCAAAACATCTTTATATTAGTCGGCTTCCTGAGTTTCATCTCTATAACGGGTTTAATAGGGACTGATAATCAGGCGGCGAGTACCATTGTATTCTCATCATTGCAATTTTCTTTAATGCCCTGTTTTGGATTTGGCATCGCTGTTCAGACACTTGTTGGAAACAGTCTCGGAAGTAAAAATTTCAAACTTGCAAAGCACTATGGGTTTGAAACAAGTAAACTGGCTACACTCTACACAATTCTAATCGGCCTGATCTTTGTCTTCGCGCCCCGTCTTATCCTGATTTTGTTGACAAATGACCACAAGATAATAGAAATCGCGGTTCCTGCGTTACGCGTTGCGGGATTCGGGCAGATTTTCTATGCCATCGGCGTTGTTCTTGCCAACGGACTGCAGGCTGTGGGAGAGACCTTTTATGTAATGGTTTCGGAGGTAGTGCTGAATTGGTTCGTTTTTGTCCCGATCGCTTACTTTTTTGGGGTTTATCTGGAACTCGGATTGATAGGCGCCTGGTCGGCTCTTCCTTTCTATGTGGTTCTATACGCGCTGGTTATCTTCCTAAAGTTCAGATTCGGCAATTGGGAGAAGTACAGGCAGGTGTGATTTAAATAACTTGACAAAGTTGTCTTTGAAGAATATATTTCCATTGTAAATTATGATGAAAATAAAATATTTCATAGCGCTGGTAATAATATCTGCCGGAATCGTCTTTGCGGGCGCCAGTATTCCTCAAGGATTGTCTGTTCGTTCGGACGGAACTAATATTATTATCTCATGGTCCTCCATCTCCGAATCAAATCTGAAACAATATGTCGTTCAGAGAAAATCCGGAAACAGCGATTATGTTGATATTGCATGGCTAAATCCTCGCTCCGATATGAATTACGAAATTACCGATAAAGAAGCTTATAAAAGCAGCGGCACATGGTACAAATACCGTCTGAAAATTGTAGACAATGATGGAACAGAATCTTTCCTGGAACAATCCGGTATAGTATCTCATAATGTTTCAAGCGTTAAGAGAACCTGGGGAAGTATTAAAGCTCTGTTCCGTTAATCGATCTCCTCACATTGATTCACTTCCGTACTTCAATCCCAAATAAAATCCGATGATAAAAACAAGTTATAAAATAGTACTTGCCTCCAAATCTCCGCGAAGAAGAAAATTATTAAAACAGATTGGACTTAAATTCAGGTCTTGTTCGGTTGATCTTTCGGAAGAAATTCTTGACGGAGAACACCCGGTACAGACTGTTAAAAGGCTAGCTCTTCACAAATCTGATGTTGCGGTGAAAAAGATCAAGGAGGGGATTGTTATTACCGCGGATACGATCGTGGTCCTTAATAAAGAAATAATCGGGAAACCGAAAGATCAAAAAGACGCATTTAATATATTGACCAAGCTCAGCGCAAAAACGCACACAGTATACACAGGATTTGTTGTGAGGAATATTGATGAAAATAGAAAAATTGTAGGATACGAAAAAACAGAGGTGACTTTCAGAAAATTAGAGACGGATGAGATAAAAGAGTATATCAAATCGGGAAGTCCAATGGATAAAGCCGGCGCTTACGGCATCCAGGACGATTTTGGAGCGGTGTTCGTCAAACGTATCAACGGCTGCTATTATAATGTTGTTGGACTTCCGCTGGCTAAAGTTTATAAATCCCTTATCGATATTCTTTAGTTGTCTACTTTTTTTAGATATACTATTTTCCGCATGAAAAATTTTAATAATTATTAGACATATAAATAGGAGAAAAAATGGCAAAGTATAAAAAAGTGATTGTTCCGGAAGGCGGCGAAAAAATTTCGGTTAAAGATGGAAAAATTTCTGTTCCTGATAATCCGATAATTCCTTTTATCGAGGGGGACGGAACTGGTCCTGATATCTGGTATGCATCTAAAATGGTTTTTGATGCGGCTGTTGAAAAAGCTTATAAGGGAAAAAAGAAGATTGTCTGGATGGAGATTTATGCCGGAGAGAAAGCAGTTAAGACTTACGGTAAAAACCAATGGCTTCCCTCTGAAACTCTTGAAGCGATCAAGGAGTATTCGGTTGCTATTAAGGGACCTTTAACAACACCTATCGGCGGGGGAATCAGAAGTCTTAATGTGGCTCTCAGAAAAGAACTTGATCTTTTCGCATGCGTACGACCGGTTAAATATTACGCCGGCACACCAAGTCCTGTTAAACGTCCTCAGGATCTTGATGTTGTAATTTTCCGTGAAAATACCGAAGATGTATATGCTGGAATTGAATTCAAAGCAGAGTCCAAGGAAGCCACCGATCTCATAAAATATATCAATAAGAAATTTGACAAGAAA
>JBAYWA010000237.1:0-3939 GCA_041674325.1 Melioribacteraceae bacterium
CGTTTAATAGGTTCCCATCCTTTTGAAAATTCCCGTGTATGCTGTATATAATATTATTTTATTATATTTGATCCGGTTCTCACCTAAAATCGAAGGGCATGGAAAAAGATAAAATCAACTTCGAACTATTGGAAAATTTTTACCGCGGATTCGGCAAGATTTTCTTTTCAATAAAGTTCCTCGACGATTCTCCTGAAAATTTTATTTCGGATTCGGTCGAGCAGATAACAGGCTACACCTCTGCCGAGCTGTCGTTATTGCCGGATGATCATCACTCAATCATCTGCGAAGAAGATCTCCCGGCTGTAAAAAAGAGTCTTGAGGAATTTGAATCCGATTTTACTAAAGATTCGTTCGAATTAAGTTACAGAATAAATTCCAGATCCGGCAGTTTAATCTGGGTTAAGGAATTTATTATTTTGGATAGGTCTGAAAACAGATTTTCCATTCTTGGGAAAAAGAGTATTGTCCTTGAAATTGATGAGATCAAAAAGGAAGAGACCGCTCTCCGGAATTTAAGCGATTCATTAAAAGAGCTTAATCAGTCAAAAGATAAATTTATTTCGATTGTATCGCATGACCTGCGCGCGCCTTTTACAACACTTCTTGGATTCTCGGAAATCTTATTGAATGAGCAGGATATCTCCGAAGATGAAAGGACTGAATACCTTCAATATATTTACGATGCGTCAAAATCACAGCTCAATCTTATTAACTGCCTGCTCGATTGGTCACGGCTTCAGACCGGAAGAATAAAAGTTGAACCGGTCCGCCTCAATGTCAAAACTCTGGTTTCTACCGCAGTTGCACCGCTGACCGGAGACGCAGTAAGAAAAAACATAGATGTAAAAATCGAAATTCCTGTCGACCTGAACGTTAATGTTGATGAACGTCTGATGAGTCAAGCCGTGGTTAATCTTACAACTAACGCTCTCAAGTTTACACCGGAAGGAAAGGAAGTGCATCTCTCCGCCTCCAGATTCAAGGAGGGGATGATTGAGATAGTGGTTAAAGACGAAGGACTGGGGATCAGCGAGGAAAATCAGTCGAAACTCTTTAAGATCGATCAGAAATTCTCTCTGGTGGGGACTAACGGCGAAAAAGGCAGCGGCCTGGGCTTAACGCTTGTGAAAGAGATTGTTGAAAAGCACGGCGGTCAGGTTTGGTTTTATTCTCAACTCGGGGAAGGAAGCGAATTCCATCTCACTGTGCCTGAAGCCAAAAACCGGATACTTTTGGTTGAAGATGATCCGTCCGTCCAAATTCTGTATAAAAAATTTATTGATAATGAACTCCCCGATTTCGAATTAAAAATCGCAGGTAACGGCTACGAAGCGATAGGGCTCTACCGTGATTTCCTCCCTACAATTATTATTACGGATCATGATATGCCGCTGATGAACGGTATTCAATTAGTCGAGGCCATTCAGAAGAAGGAATCGAGCAGAACAATTCCGATAATAGTCGTTTCCACAAAATTGAATGACGATCTGATAAAAAAATATTCGCGTCTTGGTGTGGAAAAATTCATTACCAAGCCGTTTGAAAATGAAATTCTGATCCAGCAGATACGTGAATGTTTATTCTAAAATCTCTTGAGCCATCAATCCGGAAGAAGCAGTGATGGGAAAAGAGAATCCGATAAATATGAGATGCTGGTTTGCCCTTTATACTAAACCCCGTCAGGAATTCAAGGCGGCGCTGCAGCTCCAGAGCGTTTCGGTTGAATATTATCTCCCGACAATCACTTCTCTTAAACGCTGGAGCGATAGAAAAAAGAAAGTTATAGAGCCTCTCTTCAGAGGTTATGTTTTTATTAGGGCGGATGAAAAGGAGAGAATGATTGCGTCTTCGCAGAGTTCGATTGTAAGAACAATATTTTTTAACGGGGAGCCTTCAGTTATACCGGACTGGCAGATAGAGAATCTCAAAAAGATGATTAGTGAGTCGCCGGATCTTTTTGTAAGCAATAAAATTGAGATCGGAGAAAAAGTGAAGATAACGGATGGTCCTTTTAAGGATATTATTGGAGTCGTAACAGGCGCGCAGGAGGATAAATGGCTTGCGGTTTCAGTTGAATTGATAAGATGCTCGGTTATGGTCCGGCTTCCCAAAGAGAGCGTTCTCAAGTATCTGGGAAAGTAGTCTTTCTCCATCATATTATTTTTTAGTAAATTGACATCGAACTAAGGACACACCGATAGATTATGTTAGATCAAAAACAACTTAATGAATTTACTGTTGGCGATGAGATTCTGATGTTTCTTATCGTCAGCAAAAGCGAGACAAAAACATCCAAAAACGGAAAATTATTCTTAAATCTGGAACTGAGAGACAGGTCATCCGCGCTGCCCTCGAAAGTCTGGGACAATGCAGAGGAATACGCGAAAAAACTGAAAGAGGGAACTGTTGTTAAAGTGGCCGGAATAATAGAAGATTTTAACGGGGCCCCTCAGATTAAGCTGGATAAAATCCGGCCGGCTCTGGAAAGCGATAATGTTAAACCGGATGATTTTCTTCCCCGCAGCCGCAGACCTCTTGCAGAAATGATGGCAGAATTGAATGTGGTTCTGGATTCGATAAGTGATCAACATTTGAAGCCGCTGATAAAGATTATTTTATCCGGAGAAAATCTTGAAAAATATTCACTCACTCCTGCCGGGAAGGGATGGCACCATGCATATATACACGGATTGCTTGAGCATACGCTTGAAATTGTGCGCATCTGCGATTTAATGTGCAAAATTCACACCGGCGTAAAGAGAGATCTCCTTATCAGCGGAGCGCTGCTTCATGATTTCGGCAAAACGGAAGAACTTACATATGATTCTGTTTTTGATTATTCAGATAAAGGAAAATTGATTGGTCATATTATGATTGGTGCGCTCGCCGTTGAAAAAGCTGCTTCTTCAATTACGGATTTTCCGGAAGACCTGAAAAATCAGCTTATTCATCTTGTATTAAGTCACCAGGGTAAATTGGAATATGCTTCTCCAGTTGAACCGAAGACTCTGGAGGCCATTATACTGTATCAGGCCGATGAACTGAGCGCAAAGACAAATGCTTATAAGTACGCAATTGAAGCCGATAAAATGAAGGGGGGCAGATGGACAAGATTTCTTCCCCTGGCCGAAACTTCATTATATATTCCGGAGGAGGATTTAAGCAGAGATGATTCAAATTAATTGATAAACTAATCAAGGAATGCATCATGGAAAGAACAAGCAGGCTCTTCTTTATACTTTTCATCCTCATTTTCACATCTACTCTGAAAGTTAATGCCCAGTCACTCGATGCTCTAATGGAGGAAGGGGAAAAATATTATAAGCAATTTAATAACGAGAAAGCTCTCGAGGTTTTTAAGAAGGCGGAAAAATTAGCCCCGAATAATTATGAGGTGCTTTGGCATTTATCCCGCTCTTATGTTGATATCGCCGATAGAATGCCTAACAGTACCGGCGATCAGGAAAAAGCACAACTGGCGGTTTTTCAAAAAGCGCTTGAGTATGCGGACAATGCGATAAAATTGAAACCCGACCAATCGGACGGATTATTGCGCCGCGCCATTGCCAACGGAAAAATCGCACTATTCAAAGGAATTTTTTCAGTTGCCGGAGTCGTTAACAGTGTAAGGGCTGATGTGGAAAAAGCAATCCAGCTGGGCACAGGAGGAAATTTCACGCAGGGTGTTGCGCATTATGTGCTGGCAAGAACACATGCAAAAACTAGCGACAAATGGAAGCCCGCGCGCTCTGTTCTGGGATTAGGCTGGGCGGATAATGAAATCGCGATTAAAGAATATAAGAAAGCGATCGAGATTTTCCCCGGTTATATGATGTTTTATGTTGATTACGCAATCTCTCTGATACGGGAAGATGAATACAAAACCGCCAGGGAAATGCTGAACAAAGCTATAGCCTGCCAATTTAACCATCAGGA
>JBAYWA010000238.1:0-3937 GCA_041674325.1 Melioribacteraceae bacterium
CTGCAGCCGGAAATCAGCATTGACAAGGATAAAAAAAGTAAAATTTTCTTCATTTTTACACTCCGGCAATCATTATACCGAAATATGATGCCGAAAAGAGGGAGCCGCAATCCAATAATTCTTTCACACACAAGATAAATAAAAATAATGAACAGTTTCTCTTCCACGGCACTGACGGTGGGGAAAATGTACAATATTGAAGTTATTAACGCACAATTGTGGCGGCTTTTTATCCAGATTTAGTCGCATCAAGGGACCGAATCTGTCTTTATTCATCCGGATTTTTATTCAGCTGCTTCTCCCATTCCTGGAGTTCCTGTTTTCTCAGCAATTTTTCCTTTTCATACTGTTCTCTCGCTTTCAGTTCCTGCACTCTTTCATTCACCGATAATTTGAGCAGAAATGTATACAAATAAAAGGGAGCAAGAGGGATAAACAGAAAAGTTTTTATGTCACCCGAGTTCATGCCGATTATTAGAATTATCAAAAGCGGAACGATTACAATAACAACGAATGCCGCAATCCATCCCTTTTTGTTGCTCTTGTAAAGATCAAAGAGCATGATTGGAGTAAAGACGATTGCCGCCAGCATTAACAGCGGGATGGCAAATACAGAAACAAATGCGAGAAGAAAAAGAACGGAAGAGGACAACTCATAATTAAGTACTTTACTCAGCCGTGTCAAATGATATCGCTCTCCGGAGCCGCTTTGCATTTTACACCACCCCTTTTTATTAATTTTATAAATAGTGCAAATTAATTAAATCGGTCAGCCGCAATCAGGAACCGGCTATATCCCACGGTTTTTTTAGTCCGAGTATTTCCAATTTTTCTTCAAATTCGATTCGCTCGCGGCTGCGGGATATTTTACCGTTAACTTCATTCAACCATCCGAATTCAGCGGCAAGTTTTTTTGCTGCGGGATCATCATTTGCAAAAATGCTCTTCATTATTATGATTTCAAGTGCGGTAAAGCTCATGGAATTCATTCTGTAATCCTTGAAAGCCTCCCAGGCGATGGGACACCATCTGCTCACTATTTCATTGCCTATCACACTCGCGTAACTCCGGATTTCGAACTGGGCATGGCTGTCCATCCTCAATGCTAGAAAATTGAGAAGGTTATGCAGATCTATCTTCCAGTAAGCTTCTGTATAAGTTGAAAGAGGAAGATCCTTTCTCGCCTGTTCCCTCGCAACTCCAAGCTGAAGACGTTCCTGGTAGATCTCTTTAGCGAACTGCTGAATTTCAGATTCACGTTCTGAGAGTTTGGAACCGATTGCATTATCAAAAAAACCGTCGCTCCCCTGTTTATTATCCTTCGCCTGAAAACGCCATTCATCGGGATCTGTTTTCTGTGTAGAGTCGATTGCGAGAGAATAACGGGTTGAATATTCATTCACATTGGCCGTACGGTGTCTAATCCACTGGCGCCAGGTGTCCATGGGAACGCGTACGTGCAGTTTGATCTCGCACATCTCGAACGGGGTCGTATGAAAATTTCTCAGAAGGTAGCGTATAAGTCCGCGGTCTTCATTGACTTTTTTAGTTCCCTTTCCGTACGATACCCGGGCCGCCTGAACAATCGATTCATCCCCTCCCATATAATCAATTACACGGATAAATCCGTCATCAAGAACCGGAAATTTTCTGCCGAGTATCTCTTCGAGAGAATCTATCTTTATTTTTTCAATATTTTCGAATTCATTTTCCATTTCTGTTCCGATTGATGTAGGAAGATTTCCTTTAAATAGAAATAAACAACTTTAAGCTTTACGCAAGCCTCAGCGGGCGATAGATTTTATTAGTTTGAATTTTTCTTCGCGAACAGCTGAATAATATCTTTACTGATTTTTCTGCAGGCAATCTCTATTCCCTGGTCAATCTTCTGTATCGACTCTTCTATCGAATCAAAATATTCGGAAATTTCAATCACTTTAAGATTATCGATACCGGGGAGATCACCTTCGCTGCTTCCGCACAAAATAGTAATGGGGACTTTTTTCTCCGCAAATTCATTTACAACAATGAATGCGCCCTTATTCAGAATAGTCTGCTGATCAAGTTTCCCTTCTCCGGTAATTACCAAATCCACATTCAGCTCATCCGAGTGAACTTTCAAATCTTCTTTAATAAACTGATCCGCGAATTTTTCATCCGCATTAAAAAACAATTTTAACGCGGCCGCTATACCGCCGCCGGCCCCGTTCATTTTATTTTGTGCATCTTCATCAATTTCAAGTTCATCCAGAAGGTGGGAAAATCCCTTCTCCATCCCTATCGCCTCATCATCCGACGCGCCTTTCTGTTCGGAAAAGAGAAGGCTCGCCCCGTCAATACCAAGAAGCGGATTTTCAACATCGATTATCACTTCAATTTTAAATGGAAGGGGCACTTCCGGAACAATAATTTTACTGACCTGGGTGAAATTCCTGGGCAGGACCTCCAATCTATTATCTTTTGCGTCATACATCTCCAGACCGAAAACCTCCATCATTCCCATTCCCAAATCATTAGTACCCGTGCCTCCAATGCCAATTACAACTTTCTCTACTTCCATTATTCCCGCATTTACAGAATCAAATATCTGGAGGAGCAGATCGCCGAGACCTTTTGAAGAGAGGAATACCGGCTTGCGGAATTCTTCGGGAATCACTTTCAGGCCCAGAACTTCAGCTGATTCGATAAAGAGGGTTTTGCTCTCCTGTATGTAACCTACAGGGCAGAAAAATTTATCATCATTGAACGGTGTGGAAATTTCGAAATGAAGGAATTCAACTCCGAAATTTCTCTGACAAACCTGCAGAAAACCGTCGCCCCCGTCAGAGATAGGCTTTAAGGAGAATTCAATATTTGATTTAATCTCATCCGGCAGTAATCTGAAGAGGGAGCCCTTAATCAGTTCTGTGATTTCAACGGAGTCAGCGCATTCTTTAAAACTGTTGGGCGCAATAAGTATCTTAAACTTTTTTGGAGTATTCAATCTATTCTCTTTTTTTATTAATTAATTGTTCAAATGCGTTAATTAAATTCTTTTTTGTGGCAAGCAGGTCCTGAGAAATTATTTTAACCTCCCCTATGGCGGGCATAAAGTTAATATCTCCGCTCCATCTGGGCACTATATGGAAATGGAGATGCGAGTCGATTCCGGCGCCGGCAGCTTTTCCGAGATTCGCGCCAAAATTAAATCCCTGCGGTTTAATCGCAATATTCAACGCTTTAATTGAGAGCTGGACCATCCTCATCATCTCATCCATCTCCGCATCAGTTAAACTGGTCATGTCACTCTGATGGCGGTAAGGGATTATCAATAGATGTCCGCTGTTATACGGATATAAATTCAGCATTACGTAGCAGAGCTCGCTTTTGAAGACTACGAGTGATTCATCGGCTTCAAACTGTGTTTTATGCGCCTCGCAGAAAACACAATCGTCCGTCTCTTTCTTTGTTTTGAAAGATTCGATATAATTTGAACGCCAGGGTGACCAGAGTTTTTCCATAAATAAAAAAGGCGGAAGTTGAAATTACTTCCGCCCGCAATTTAATGAGAATAAAACTATTCTGCTTCTTCTTCTTTGTGCTTCTGATATTCCTCTATAACCTTCGTTTCTGTCTCTTTTGGAACTTCCTCATAATGGGAGAAATTCATTGCAAACATTCCGCGTCCCGAAGTAAGACTGCGCAATTGAGTTGAATATTTGTGAAGCTCGGCAAGCGGCACTTTGGCTTTAATAATCTGAAAAGCCTCTTCGGAATCCATAGTCTGTATTTTGCCACGCCTTCCGGAGATATCGCCCATCACATCACCCATATATTTCTCGGGTATCTTAACATTAATATCGTAAATAGGTTCAAGCAGCATCGGTTTAGCTTCCATGAAGCCTTTCTTAAATGCCTGCGATGCCGCGATTTTGAATGAAACTTCATCAGAATCCAC
>JBAYWA010000239.1:0-3925 GCA_041674325.1 Melioribacteraceae bacterium
GATCAAAAGTGAAAAAGGCAAAGAAAAAGTTGCAAAAATATATGCAGCCGATAAATCTTTGTATAGCACATCTTTTGGAGAAAAAATTAAAAGCGGGTTGGGAATAACAGATGGAGAATGGATTAAAACTTCTGCAAAAGATATATTTGGCTATAATATGGAAGTTGCTGAAGTTAAAGCGGAATTCGACAGCAGAAAAACTGTACCGTCATATGTATTCGATCTTCTCCGTGCAATGCCGCTCGATTCGCATCCAATGACAATGTTCGCAACAGCAATAATGTGTATGCAAAAAGATTCCATCTTCGCGCATGAGTATCATAAAGGATTGAAAAAAGGAAATTACTGGGAAGCTTATTACGAAGACGCCATGAATCTTCTGGCAAAACTTCCTGAAATTGCCGCATTTATATACAGACTGAAATACCGCGATGGTAAAATTATCGCCGCTGATCCTAAATTGGATTTCGGCGGAAACTTTGCTCACATGATGGGTATTGCTAAACCGTACGACGATGTGGCAAGGATGTATTTTATATTACATAGCGATCATGAAAGCGGCAATGTAAGCGCACATACCGGCCATCTGGTAGCAAGCGCACTTTCCGATATGTATTACGCCATCAGCGCAATGTTAAATGGATTGGCAGGACCGTTGCACGGCCTAGCGAATGAAGAAGTTTTACGCTGGCTGCACGGTGTAATGGATTCGATGGGCGGAAAGGTTCCGACCGAAGATGAAATTAAAGCATTCGTTTACAAAACTCTTGAAACAGGCGTAATCCCGGGATTTGGTCATGCGGTTCTGAGAAAAACCGATCCCCGCTACACAGCCCAGAGAGAATTTTGTCTGAAACATCTGCCGGAAGATACTCTCTTCAAGTATGTTGATCTCCTTTACAAGGTCGTTCCATCGATTTTACTGGAAAAAGGAAAAGCTAAAAATCCATGGCCGAATGTTGATGCCCAGTCGGGTGTAATCCAATGGTTCTACGGCGTTAAAGAATATGAATTTTACACCGTATTATTCGGTGTCGGACGCGCACTCGGAGTATGTTCAAATATCATCTGGGCAAGAGCGCTCGGATATCCGCTTGAAAGACCGAAATCATTAACAACCAAAATGCTGGAAGACGCGGCATTCGGAACGAAATAATTAATTCCAAATAAAAAATGAAAACCCTCCCGATTAGCCGGGAGGGTTTTTTGTTTTAGTATATTGAGCTGTAAAAAAAACGAATTGATATGAACCGAAAATTTCTCCTGATTGTAGTTTTAATATCAGTACTGGCAAGCGGACTGGCGTTTCTTTCGATCCACTTCTACATGAGAAGCAGGGAATTAGAAAAACAGCGGCCTATTATAATTACCGAAAATGAAAGAAGAATTTATTCCCCTACATTTCCGGACACACTGGATTTTTGCGGGGAAAAAGTACCTTTGGAAGATTTTGACGTCCGGGAAAGAATCGAAAGAGAAATTCTTGTTAATTCATACTGGCACTCTGCTACACTACTCTATTTTAAACGGGCGAACAGATGGTTCCCTGTAATTGAGCCGATCTTAAAGGAAAACGGAATTCCCGACGACTTTAAATTTATGGCAGTTGCCGAAAGCGGACTAATAAATGCGGTTTCTCCTGACGGAGCTTCCGGATTCTGGCAATTAATGGAGCCAGCCGCAAAAAAATACGGATTGGAGATATCAAATGAAGTGGATGAAAGATATGACGTTGAAAAATCCACTATAGCCGCATGCAAATATCTGAGGGAAGCCCGCGCAAAATTCGGCAATTGGACACTCGCCGCGGCTTCTTACAACTACGGTCAGAACGGAATTGAGAATCAGATCGGCAGGCAGAGAAGCGGAAATTATTATAACCTCTATCTCAATGAGGAAACTTACCGATTCGTAGCAAGAATCGTTTCATATAAGGAGATATTCAAGGATCCAAAACGGTACGGATTTTATTTCACATCCGACGAACTCTATCAGCCACTCGAGACAAAAAGCGTTAAAGTGGACTATCCCGTTAAGGATCTGGCAGAATTTGCGGAGCGTAACGGAATGAGTTATAAAATTCTGAAGATTTTTAATCCGTGGTTGAGAAATAACAAACTCACCAATAAATCCCGGAAAAATTATCTCATCCGGATTCCGGACAGCGGAGGTATTAAGCCGATTCCAGAATAAAAATAGAGAAAATTGATATTTTGCTTGCCCGGATATAACTATTTTTTTTTATCTTTGACAAACAGAATATCCAACCAAATCTTTGTCATCAAATGCCTATCAAAAAGAAAGTAAAATACATCTTTGTAACCGGCGGAGTTGTATCATCTCTTGGTAAAGGAATCACTGCTTCATCAATAGGTCTGCTCCTCAAACTGCGCGGCTACAGTGTTACAATCCAAAAATTTGATCCTTACATAAATGTAGATCCGGGTACAATGAATCCGTTTCAGCACGGAGAAGTTTACGTGACGGATGATGGAGCGGAGACTGATCTTGACCTTGGTCATTATGAGCGATTTCTTGATGTCGATATGTCGCGGGCCAATAATACAACTACAGGTCAGGTCTATTATGAAGTAATTACCAAAGAGCGCCGTGGCGATTATCTAGGCGCGACAGTTCAGGTAATTCCTCATATCACCGATGAAATCAAGAAACGGATGAAAGTCCTGGGCGACAGCGGAAAGTATGATATAGTAATCACGGAGATCGGCGGTACGGTTGGCGATATCGAGAGTCTTCCATTCATCGAGGCGATGCGTCAGATTATGCTGGAGATGGGAAGAAAGAACGCGATAAGTATTCACGTTACTCTTGTGCCGTATATTGTCTCAGCGGGTGAGATGAAAACCAAACCCACGCAGCACGCGGTTAAAAATCTGCTGGAGCTTGGTATCCAGCCGAATATACTTGTATGCCGTTCTGAAGAAAAATTATCATCGGAGATTTGCGAAAAGATAGCTCTTTTCACAAATGTGAAAAAGGAAGCAGTAATTTCAGCGTACGATTGTTCAACAATTTATGAAGTTCCGCTTGTGGTCTACGAGCAGAATCTTGATCAGATAATTCTCAACCGACTGAAACTGCCGGAACTAAATATCAAACTTGAAGACTGGCAGAATTTAGTAGCTACAATAAAAAATCCGGCCGGTGCGGTAAAAATTGCTATAGCCGGAAAGTATACCGAAAATAAGGACTCATACAAGAGCATCATTGAAGCTTTTGTTCATGCCGGAGCAGAGAATAATGTAAAAGTCATCGCGGATTTCATAAGTTCTGAACTGGTTGAAAGCAAAGGCGCCGCAAAACTGCTTAAAGATTACGACGGTTTACTGATTCCCGGCGGTTTTGGTGAAAGGGGGATAGAAGGGAAAATTCAGGCAATCAGGTATGCGCGTGAAAATAAGATTCCTTTTTTCGGAATATGTCTCGGGATGCAATGCGCGGTCATCGAATTTGCACGCAATGTCTGCGGAATTAAAAAGGCAAATAGCGCGGAATTTGAAAAGAATGCTTTTAATGTGATTCATATAATGCCGGATCAGTTGAAAGTGACGATGAAAGGCGCTACAATGCGTCTGGGCGCTTATCCGTGTGTATTAAAGAAAAATACAAAATCGCATGAAGCGTACCGGAAACCGAAAATATCCGAACGGCACAGGCATCGCTTCGAAGTAAATAATAAATTCAGGGAGATTTTGGAGAAATATGGAATGATCATCAGCGGTACTTCACCAGATGAAAAATTGGTTGAAATGACCGAGCTGGCCGATCATCCATGGTTTGTAGGTTGTCAGTTCCATCCGGAGTTAAAATCCCGTGCGACAAAAGCTCATCCTCTTTTCCGTGATTTTGTTAAAGCCGCAATCACGTATAAAGAAACGAAGGCGAAGAACTGAATTGTTAATAA
>JBAYWA010000240.1:0-3905 GCA_041674325.1 Melioribacteraceae bacterium
ACAGACCTCCGGGTTCCGGCGTACCGGTTGCCGGCATGAATGACGGGTCGAAACCGTCAACGTCGAAGGTTATATAAACGTTTTCTGTCAGGTTTTTTACAACCAGTTCCTGCCAGTTATCGCCATACATTCCAAGTTTGATTTCCCGCGCATAGAATGTTTTAATCTGTTTTTCCTTGCGGAATTCCGCTTCTTCTCTGCACTGGGCCCGGATGCCAACCTGCACAATTCTGGTATTAAACTCGGCTACGCGCGACATTATACTTGCATGGGAGTACTTAGATCCTTCATAACTCTGTCGAAGATCGGAATGAGCGTCAATCTGAAGAATAGAAAGATCGGGAAATCTCTCGTTGTGCGCGAATATAGGTGCTGTTGAGAGCGAATGCTCTCCGCCGAGCGTTACAACGAATTTGCCGGCATCGATATGCTTTGCAACTTCCTTATAAATCTTATCCAGGCTTTTTTCCACCGAAAGTTTTGTCAGATTCAGAGGTTCAAGAGTACAAATCCCTTTTTCGAAGCAGAGCTCGCGGTTCTGCTCTTCATCGTAGAACTCAACATAATGAGAAGCTTCAAGTATCTCTTCAGGCCCTCTGGCCGTGCCTTTCCCGTAACTGACTGTTTTTTCCAGGGGAGCCGAGACAACAACAATCTCCGAATTATCATAAGTCGAGAATTCCTTCTCTATGGCAAGAAAATTTTTTTTGATGCCTAATTCTTTCATCTTTCTTTCCCGGATAATAATCTCCCCCTCCGGATAAAGAGGAGGAGAACGAATAATTAATTTTTATCGCCGCTTTCTTTAACCACCACGGCAACCGCAGTACGTTCGAATTTTATCTTAACGTTATTACCGACATCAACCAGAACCGTCTTCTCTTCAAGTCCGGCTATTGTTCCGTGCATTCCGCCTGTAAGAACCACTTTATCTCCTTTCTGAATCGCTTCCAGCATAGCTTTCTGCTCTTTAGCTCTCTTCTGCTGCGGACGAATTATCATAAAATAAAATATCGCGAAGATAGCGCCGAACATAATAAGAGTGCTTATCATTCCGCCGCCGGCAGCCTGCCCGTCGCCTTGCGGTGCCATTGCTAATAATAGTTCCATTTACTTCTCCTCCTTAGTTTGTACGTTTATTGAAATAATTTTAGAATATTCGTTCTTCCACTCCACAAAACTTCCGTCGATGATTCTCTTTCTCGCCTCGCGGACAAGATCCAGATAAAATGTCAAATTATGAATTGTTGCCAGTTCCAGCGCCAATACTTCTTTTGCATTAAAAAGATGTCTCAGATAAGCGCGTGAAAAATTTTTACAAGTATAACATCCGCAGCCGGAATCGAGCGGCGTATAATCATCTTTATAAGCCGCGTTTCTCATTGAAACAATTCCGCGGGATGTGAACAGATAAGCATTGCGAGCGTTGCGTGTAGGCATCACACAATCGAACATATCCACGCCCCGTGCAATTGCTTCCAGTATATTTTCCGGCCGACCTACTCCCATCAGATATCTCGGTTTAGTCTCCGGAATGAAATCGGTTGTAAAGTCAACCAGATCATACATTGATTCTGTGGGTTCTCCAACCGCCAGTCCTCCTATTGAATACCCGTCGAAATCCATATTCACAAGTTCGCTTGCAGACTGTTCCCTGAGATCCTTATAAACACTGCCCTGAATAATGCCGAAAAGATACTGGGGATGACCATATAGCGGATTGGTTTCTTCAAATGCTTCTTTATTCAGAACCGCCCATTCCGACGTAAGGTCTTTCGATTTCCTGGCATAATCATATGTACACGGATAAGGAGTGCACTCATCTAGCGGCATCATTAAATCGGAGCCGATACTTCTTTGTATCTCAATCACTTTTCGCGGCGAAAAGAAATGTGTGGATCCGTCAAGATGAGATCTGAACTCAACACCGTCCGGTTTAAGTTTTCGCAGGTCAGAAAGACTATAAACCTGAAATCCGCCGCTATCGGTAAGAACCGGTCTGCTCCAGTTCATAAACCTGTGTAATCCGCCGGCTCCCTCAAGAATTCCGGTTCCGGGTCTCAGATATAAATGATATGTATTAGAAAGAACAATTTCGGCATTGACTTCAGTTTCAAGCACTCGCTGGGTTACTGCTTTAACAGTACCCTGTGTACCGACCGGCATAAAAATAGGAGTATTTACAACACCGTGTGCCGTGATAAAGCTGCCGACACGCGCTTTGGAATTTTTATCTTTATGATGTACGGAGAATTCTAGCAATATTCTTTTCTTAAATTTGGTGCGAAAGATAGTGGAAAATCGGAACATCTTCCATCATTGGAAACGGAGATCGAGTCGATTTTATTCTCATCTTATTTTTACAAAAACCTGGATTTTATCTTCTCATCCGGAATTATACAGTCCTCACGACGCCCGGAAATAAAATACCGGCTTTTGGAAACAAGTTTATAAACCAGATCTGTAATAGGTGCCGGAAAAATTTTTATTATTCTTGAGAGGTGCGGATAAATCTTAAGGAGTTCAACTATTTTCAGTACTGCCCTGGAGCGTATGAAAGTCTTATCACCTATAATCAGTATAATCGAAGATTCCGCATTTTTCCCGATCATTATTTTTTCCGGATGGGATCTGCAATATTCTGACTGAGACGAAGTGAAATGGAATATTTGATTAATGTCTTTACGGATAATATAATTTATACTTGAAATACAGAAATTACAGCAGCCATCGAATATGATGACGGGCTTATCTGGCTTCATTATATATTCAGACAAACAATTTATCCCTTCACAACTTTTCCGTTCCAGCGGATAATTCCATCCTTAAGATTATAAACCTCATTAAAACCCATCTGAATCATCAGCTTACACGCTGTATGACTTCTGTGGCCCGATCTGCAATAGACAAGATACTTCTTTGCCCTATCCAGCTTATCTATCCTGGATGCAAAATCGGATTGATATATGTCAATCAGAATGGCGTTTGGAATCCGCTCAGCCGAAAATTCTTCCGATGTTCTCACGTCAAGAATAACCGATTCATCCGCATCAATCATCTGCTCAAATTTTTTCGAATCTATATCGAAGTTCTCCTCATTTTTCGGGAAAAGAGAGTTTATAATACCCATTATTCTACCTTTGGTTTTAGAATTAACAAAGCTACGCGGGAAATAATTCAATCCTGAGGTTCGGGCTCCACCGTGAGCTTTATCAGGTCAATTTTAGTATTGTCCGATTTAAGAATTAGAAAAGCATTGTTCCCCATTTTGAAAGATTCCCCTTTTTTAGGAATCCGTCCAAGTCTGAAAGTGAGATAACCGGCTATCGTTTCGTAGTCCCCTTCCGGAATTTTAAATTCCATCTCCTCATTAAGATAATCTATCTCCACTTTTCCGCTCAGAAGGTATGCATTTGCCTCTATTTTTTTAGCTACCTTTTCATCAACATCGTCAAACTCATCCCTTATCTCTCCGAACAGTTCCTCAATCAGATCCTCCACAGTGAGAATACCGGCGGTTCCTCCGAATTCATCAACAACTATCACAAAAGAAAATTGTTTATCAAGAAACTCATTGAGCATTTCCATACTTTTCTTTGTCTCGGGGACAAATGTTACTTCTCTTATAATTGATTTAAGATCTGTCGGTTTTTTGAAAATATCTTTAGTAAAAACAATTCCTTTAATGTTATCAAGATTTTCATCGTACGCTACAATCTTTGAATATCCCGAATCTATGAAAGTGTCAAGAACTTCATCCATTGTACTTACAATATCCACGCCTACGATATCGGTCCTTGGAGTCATAGCTTCGTAAACGCGCTGCTCACGTATATCAATCACTTTGCTGATAATATCCGATTGCTCCTCGTCCATTTTTCCGGCGTCGGAACTTTCTTCTATCA
>JBAYWA010000241.1:0-3905 GCA_041674325.1 Melioribacteraceae bacterium
GTCTCTGCAAATGCTAAAAATGCATTTACGGTCATGCCGGCAAAAGAACCGGTAGTAATAACAAGATCGCCAAGATTGGTCGAGTTTGAGCCTATTTTTCCTGCGGCATCGTAATAAACATTTAACTTCAATGCCGTTAATTGACCGGATAGCACATTTATGCTTGTCGTGGGATTATTGTAATTATGCGTATATGCCGCAGCGGTTCCGCCGTCCGGCAGATAATTCATTACAGCGGCAGCAGAGGTAAGTGTCAATTTGTAAGTTCCCCCGACAGTTAAACCCGACGGGAATACTGTTGAAAAATATAAATCTCTTATTTTACCAGGAGTGCTGTTTGAAGGATTTCCCCATCCGCCTTGTGTAAATGTTGTAAATCCTTCTGTGTCGCATGTTCCCGGACCGCTTGGTGTGTACCATGTTACAGTTGAAGTAATCTCTTTTTTATCCGTTGTCGGTGTTGCTAAAACTAATTTCTGTTTTCCGTTTGGATCTGACTTATCTACATATCTTGTTCCCTGTGGTATCGAGACAGTTGCCTGGGCTTTTATTGTTGCCGTCCCTGTTGAGCTGTATGCTAATGTGATTGGACCGACGCGTCCGGAGGAATTTGTCGTTCCGCTTAAAGGACTTAATGAGCCAAGGGTTGATGAAAGTGTTAGCTGCAATCCGGAGATAGGATTGCCGTTTGTGTCCATTGCATAGACGGCTAATGATGCGGTACTTCCCTGTACTAGTGTTTGTGTAGAGGGCACAAAAACCAGCGATTGCAAAGGAAACACATTATTGTGATTAGCCGATGCATCTGCGATAATTTCTAAAGTTCTTGTTTTTGTTGTGCCGTCGGAGATGGAGGTTGCGTCAAGGCCGTCACTGAAATGCCAGATTGCCAGCTGAACCGCGGCGGCTTCTCTGTCTGTGTCGGATAATTTGCCGGTATAAGAAGTCTTGAAAGGAAAGTAATTATTGAGTATGTAAGTTAATTCCGATGAAGTTGTTCCTTCGTCCCAATATGTAGGATGTGAACTTGGATTTACTTCATGAGCAAGATCAATGCAGTAAAATTTGGTTGCTTCTCCGTTGAGAGTTCCATTAATAATTCCCGCAAAAGCATTGCTGTGACCTGTGAAGCTGAGAGTTTTGCCCTCTCCGGTTCCGGTTACAATGATATTGCTTGTATAATCGAGCGCGCCCTTTACATTGCCTTTTTGTGCAAGTGCAGTAGCGGATAACAATACTAAGAGTGCTAACGTAAATATCACTCTGTAAATAGCAGTTAGACGATTATTCACTTTGTTACTCCTTTGAAATGATTATTTTTTGACAGGAGTAGTGCAATCGGAATGCCACATAAATGCTGCGATTATCGGCCGAAAACGAACAATCTTGGGGGGCTGGATATACCCCGATGTCCCAAAATGATATTGTCCATTAATTATGAGTCAGTGGAAAAACCCAGCTAATTCGTTTCGTTTTAAGGGATTAGTACAATGTCGGAGAGAAAGTCCGTTATTACACGGATTATTAAAAAGCGATAGCTTTGGCTGACAGTTTTTTAGTTGCGGGATTGCTTTACGATTTTTGTGGATTTCTCATTTGAGAACAAAAATTGCGGAATCACATCATTTAAATGAATTCAACCGAGAGAAATTCCCTTAAAATAGTCAATACAGATTAATCCGGCATCATAGCTCTAGCAGAGCCACATTTTCTATATGATAAGTATGGGGGAACATATCCACCGGAGTAATCTTAATTAATTTATACCCCCCTTCATTAAGAAGTTTGATATCGCGCGCCTGAGTTGCCGGATTGCAGCTTATATAAACTATCTTCTTCGGCATCAATTCCAGAATGTCTTTCACGGTCTTCGGGTGCATTCCGCTCCTGGGAGGATCGGCAATAATCAGATCCGGATTTGGGATCCCCCTCTCCCTTACAATCGGGATGAATGACCTGTTCAAGTCGGCAAGTATCGGCTCAAAATTATCTACGCCGTTAAGACCGACATTCACTTTTGCGTCTTCAATTGCCGGTTCAACGCTCTCAAATCCATAGATCTGTTTTACATTCTTTGAGATGAAAATCGGTATAGTCCCGGCGCCGGAGTAGAGATCGTAAACAACCTCAGTCCCCTCGAAGCCGGCGTAACTCAGAGCCTTGGAATAAAGATTCTTTGCCTGAGCTGTATTCGTCTGGAAAAATGAATTGGCGCTTATACGGAATTTCCACTCGCCGATGAAATCATAGATTACTCCCCCACCAAAAGATACAATCTCGTAATCGCCGTAAGCCACCTGGGATAATTTTCTGTTGATGTTGAACAGGATTGTGCTGATTGAGGGGAACCGTTCCAGCAACCCCTCTTTATATTCTATGAACAAGCGTTCATTCTCATCCGCGACAACTAAATTTACCATTAATTCATTATTCAAAAACGACTGTTTTATGACCAGATTTCGTAAAAAACCGGTGTGTTTTTGAGAGGAATGGGGTAAAATGCCCCTGTTTTTGAAAAAGTCGCGCGTGTAATTTAAGATGCCGTTGCTCACCTCCGACTGGAGCCAGCAGCCGTCAATATCCAATACTTTGTCATACATCCCCGGTATATGAAGCCCAAGCGCAAAATCCTTATCGGCTATCTCCTGCATCGAACCGATCTCCGATTCGCTCAGCCACCGCTTCTCAGCAAACGAATATTCCATCTTGTTCCGGTAATAAAATATCTTCTCCGCCGGAATTATCGGCTCAATTATAAAATCCCTGAATCCCCCAATCCTTTCAAAAATATCTTTTACCTGCTCTTCTTTGAACCGGACCTGTTCAGCATACCCGAGATCCTGAGCTTTGCATCCGCCGCAGACACCGAAATATTTGCATTTTGCATCGATACGAAGCGACGATTTTACTAAAAGATCTTTTACTTTAGCCTCGGCATAAGAGGATCTGACTTTCCGGATTTGAGCTATTACTTTATCGCCGGGATAGGAACCGTCAACGAAGACAACAAATTTTTTGGCCCCGCTCCCGTCATTGGTGTAAACTTCCTTTATAATCTTGGCTACTCCCTTTCCTTCGAATGCATAGCCGGTGATATCTAATTCCAGCAGATCCCCTTTTTTCATCGGAGTCCTTTTTGAAGAAGCAGTACCACAAAACCGATAAATTTATCGCCTCCTAGTTTAAGATAGGCGTTCGATTCGTGGCTGAGTTTGTTGAGTATCTTTTTGTAGTAACTTTTTTCCGAAGTTGTAAGATTATCAACCGAGCGGTCTAAAAGCCGGGAGCTGTATAAGTAGTAGTTCTTCAATGTGTGAGTCAGATTCTGCTTCACCAGTACGCTGAATTTTCTCTCGGTGTAATATTTCTCAAGATCGTCCGTAAATAAAGGGAGGAGATCGGATGAATCAAAAATATCCTGAACAAACTGGGGAAAATCCTTCCTGAGCGTTACAACCTCTCCTACGCACAAATGCCCCTCCGGTTTCAGAAGCCGGTTGAGCTCCTTTACTATCTTGTTCCTTCTCGTCAGTGAGACCGACGCCTGCGCGTAGATAAGGTCAAACGAGGAATCCTCGAAATCCGTTACCTCAAAATCCATCAGCCGCACATTTATTCTTTCAATAGATTCCAGTAGGAGTTTCGAATTCAATAGCGAATCGTAATCTTCCACTATCAGATCCACATCCGCGTCGAAATGCTCCGACACCTCTTTCGATATCTCTTCGCAGTTTGAGCCGACGACAAGAATGTTTTTGGCCGATGATTTATAATTGTTGATGAGAAACTCTAATTGTCTCTCTAAGCCGGGTAATAGATAATTTTCTGTTTTCATGACGGAAAGATAAGAAAAGCCGGGATGAATATGCTTCCGCGATCCGGGTGGTCAATCTATTTTATTAACA
>JBAYWA010000242.1:0-3900 GCA_041674325.1 Melioribacteraceae bacterium
GCCGCGGGAATCAGCCAGATAAATTCCGGTGAATTCATAAAATTTATCGATTCATTTGTTACGAATTGTTTTGCGGAGGAGGCGCCTAAAGAGGAAGAGGAGATGTTCATTGCTACTTTAAATAAATCCCGCGGAAATAATCCGCTTGGAGTTAAAGGAGCCATCATAGCCATAATGAGCAGAACAGATACAACATCATTCCTTCCGGAGATAAAGATCCCGGTGCTGGCCTTCTCCGGATCATTCGATAAACTTACTCCTCCGGCTGTAATGAGAGCCATGGCGGAAAAAATTCCCGGATCGGAATTCGCGGTTATTCCGCGCGCGGGACATATGACTCCTCTGGAAAATCCGGATGCGGTTAATGATTTGATAGCCGGATTTCTGAAACGGATTAAATAATCCGGCGAAGGGCTTTATAACTATCTTTTTTTCTTCTCGTTGATAATGCTTTCTATGCTTTTGAAATTAGGATTGGGTTTAAGCGGCGCCGAGTTTTTTTTCACTTCGACCGCGGCCTTCTGAGCTGTCTGATCTGCCTGTTCTATTCTGGCTCCCTCTTTTATTACAGTGTTGATGTCCTTAAAATTCGGATCATTCTTTAAAGTTGAGCTGTCCTTATTTGCTATCGCCTTTTCAATCTTCTTAATCCCCTCTTCAACTGTTTTCACCTTTCCCAGATCCTGCAGAAGGTAAGAATCAAGATAACCAAAAGCGCCTGCGGCTAATGCTATTGTTATCAGCATGGAGCAGAAGAATGGAAGGAAATATCCTATAAGCCAGCGTACAATCCTGGCAAATAATTTATTATCGAGTGAGCCGAGTCTGTTAACCGTAACAAAGATTGTCAGGGCGAGCACCCAGCTGATCACCACTCCTATCGACATTATGGCAAGGAAAAAAATCTTTGATTTAATGAAGACCGTGCCGGCGATAATGAGGGAGAAAAAGATGAGGAAAAAACTTATCCGCTGATTTAAAAGATTCTCCAGGAATGTTCTCTCCTGAACGGAATTCCATCCGGGGGAATCGGGATTATTATCTTTGTTACGCGAACCCAGGAGCATATTGATTCGATCCGATTAATAAAAATTTACTTCGTGATTTATATATCTGCCATTTTCATAAACAAATTTCGCGCTGAAGAATTTTTCCTGAAAAAGCCACGGAATAAAGAATCTGTCACCTTCCCATAAATTAAGATCGAGAAGCTTCTCGTTAGGAATCCATTCAAGTTTTCCCTCGTTCGAATCGATCAATTCCCCTTCAAATTTCCGGGCGGTAAAGAGAAAAACATACCAGTCTTTTTTCCCGTCGAACATCGGGAACGTAATCAGACCGTGCAAAACCGGATCCTTCATCAGAAGTCCGCTCTCCTCCTTCACTTCTCTTACGGCGCATTCCTCGGGAGTTTCACCCTGCTCAAATTTTCCGCCGAGCCCGTTCCATTTCCCCTCGTGAAAATCATTTTTTTTCTTTATCCGGTGAAGCATCAGAGTCCTTTTTCCGTCCATCAGATAGCAAAGCGTAGCAAGCTGCATAATTATTTCGGCTGATGAATTGAAGATGCGAGAATCGATGAGATATCGTCAAGCTCATCCAGAAACCATTTCACCTTTTCGGCTTTAGCGCGCTTACTATCGCGTATGAGCGCGAGCCAGAGTTTGCTCTCATTGGCGTATTTGAGAGATGCGATGGTGTAGTTATTCAGTTCTTTTTTTGTGGAAACGGCCGAGGCCTCAATATAATTGCTGATCACGCTGGTTCCGCTTCCGAACAATTCATCGCCGATCCTCTGGGAGACATTATCTTTCGGGAGCTGATCTATGAATTCAATCAGTTTCAGAGTGAAAAAATAGATCCGTCTTCTGAATTCGCCCCTCGATTTGGTGGTTTCAAGCTGCATTAAATTACTCTCTGCTCATTCCGAAATAATTTTCCTTTAAGAGATAATTCTTCACATAATCGGTTACGCCTTCACTCACATTATAGACAGGTTTATCGTAACCCGAGTTTCTGATTTTAGAGAGATTTGCTTCGGTAAAATACTGATACTTGCCGCGAATCTCTTCGGGCATTTCAACGAATTCAATGTTGACCGGTTTACCCAGCGCGTCGAACAATGCGGTAACCAGTTCAACCCACGATTGAGCATGTCCGGTACCGACATTAAAAATTCCGTTTTTCTCCTGATGCTGAAGAAAATGAAGAGTCATATCAACCGCGTCTTTCACATAAACAAAATCGCGCCTCTGTTCGCCGTCCTTGAATTCCGGCCGGTAAGATTTGAAGAGCTGCACTTTTCCCGTATCGCGCACCTGCTCGAATGCTTTATGCACAACGCTTCTCATATCTCCTTTATGGTATTCATTTGGTCCATAGACATTGAAATATTTCAGTCCGGCCACTTTATCCATTAATCCGTTTCTTTTTATCCAGGTATCGAAAAGATGTTTGGAATAACCGTACATATTCAGAGGGCGAAGCGTATCCAGTTTCGATTCATCGTCGTTGTAGCCGTTTGATCCGTCGCCGTAAGTCGCGGCCGAAGAGGCGTAAATAAATCTGATTCCGTTTTCGAGGCAGAATTTTGCAAGTTCCTGCGAATAGTGAACGTTGTTGTCCATAAGAAAATCGGCATCTTTTTCTGTAGTAGCCGAGCATGCGCCGAGATGAATAACGGCGGAGACTTTGAACGGGAATTTGCGCTGGAGAACCAATCCCATAAAATCATCCTTATGGAAAAAGTCGGCAAATCTGAGGCCGTTAAGATTTTTCCACTTCTCTTCTTTGCCCAATTCATCAACGACAATAATTTTATCCTTCCCCATTCTGTTGAGTTTCCAGACCAGGGCGCTTCCAATAAAACCTGCTCCGCCAGTAACAACTATCATTATCTTCTCATTTATTTATTATATTTGAACGAAAATATATCACTATTAAAAATGAAATAAAATAGAATCGGTCCATTCGACCATTCCTCGTCCTGTTATTCAGACCCGGCCGGGTACCCGGTTTTTAAAAGAAAGTCCATATGAATAATTTCGAGCTGCTTGCAAAAATTTTATCTGAAAGAATATTACTCCTCGACGGATCGATGGGGGTATTCATTCAGCGCTATAAATTTTCCGAAGAGGAATTCAGAGGAGAAAGATTTAAAAATCATCCGTCGGACCTTAAAGGGAACAACGACATTTTGGTACTCACCAAGCCGGAGATAATAAAAGGGATTCATCTTTCATATCTGGAAGCCGGTTCCGATATAATAGAAACAAATACATTTAACGGCACCGCAATTTCCCAGTCGGATTATAAAACCGAGGATCTGGTTTATGAGATAAATTTTGAAGCGGCGCGGATAGCAAAGGAAACAGTAAATGAATTTGTAAGGAAAAATCCAGGAAGACCGCGTTTCGTTGCCGGCTCTCTTGGACCGACGAATAAGACATTATCCATCTCTCCCGATGTTAATGACCCCGGCTACCGTTCGATCACATTCGAAGAGATGGCCGCGGCATTCAAAGAGCAGGCGCGGGGACTGATAGACGGCGGAGCTGATATTTTGCTGGTTGAAACAATGATCGACACTTTAAATGCCAAAGCCGCCTTATACGGAATCATGGAACTATGCGAAGAGACAAATAATCCGGTGCCCATAATGATCTCCGGGTCAATTATAGATCTCAGCGGAAGAACTTTATCGGGGCAGAACACAGAGGCGTTCTGGAATTCAATTTCACACACAAAAAATTTACTGAGTGTAGGATTGAACTGTTCACTAGGGCCAAAGCAGATGCGCGCCTTTATAGAAGAGCTGTCGCAGAAAGCGGATGTGTTCGTAAGTCTCTACCCCAACGCAGGATTGCCGAATGAATTCGGAGGATATGATGAATCTCCCGA
>JBAYWA010000243.1:0-3874 GCA_041674325.1 Melioribacteraceae bacterium
GATCAGTCTTTCAATAATTTATTCGCTGGTGATGACAAGAAGAGGGGGGAATAATTAATATTCCCCGACCTTGTTTTGAGAATTCAGATATGAAGAGCGGCTGCAAGAAGATATGCAATTGCAGAGATGCCGGCGGAGAGGGGAATTGTAAGAACCCACGCCCAGACAATCTGACCGGCGACTCCCCACTTAACATTAGTCAATCCTTTAATGGAACCTACTCCCATTATTGATCCGGTTATTGTATGAGTTGTGCTTACAGGAATACCAAGGGCTGTTGAAAAAAAGAGAGTAGTTGCGCCTCCCAGTTCCGCGCAGAATCCGTCGACAGGCCTTAACTTGGCAACCTTCTGCCCCATCGTCTTAACGATCCTCCAGCCTCCGAACATCGTTCCGAGAGCTATCGCGCCGTTGCAGGAGATTACTACCCAGAACGGGATATAAAACGAATCGATTAATTTTGAACTTACCAGAAGACCGGCAATTATACCCATTGTCTTCTGCGCGTCGTTTCCGCCGTGACCAAGGCTGTAAGCTGCGGCTGAAACCAGCTGACCTTTTCTGAATATATGATCAACCTTAAGCGGATGGCTATTTCTGAAGAGACGGTAGACAGTAACGCCAAGAATAACGCCAAGAATTAATCCCAAAACCGGAGAGATAAAGAGAAATAGAACGGTCTTATAAATACCGCTTGCGATCAGAGAAGAGGGACCGGCCTTAATCATTGCCGCGCCGATCAATCCTCCGATGAGAGCATGCGATGAGCTAGTCGGTAATCCGAAATACCACGTAATTATATTCCAGAGGCAGGCGCCCATCAATGTAGCAAAAATAATATGTGAATCGATGATGTTTATATCAACTATCCCCTTGCCTATTGTGCCCGCGACATGAAGCCCGAACACCAGAAACGCGATGAAATTGAAGAAAGCCGCCCACATAACGGCATACCGGGGCGATAGAACTCTGGTCGACACAATAGTCGCAACGGAGTTCGCCGCATCGTGAAAACCGTTTAGAAAATCGAATGTAAGGGCGAGAACGATCAGTAGAATAACGGCAAGAGTCATTGTTATGCCTGTTTAACTATAATAGATTCAACAATTTTAGCTACATCATCGCACTGATCAAGTACTTTTTCGGCAGTCTGGAAAATATCTTTCCATTTCATAATATAGATCGCTTCATGCTCGCCGCCGAAAAGTTCTGCAATAACATCATTTCTAAGCTGATCCCCTTCATCCTCAATCAAATTAACTTCCGTACAATAGCGGAGAATTTTTTTTGTGTCTTTCATATCGCGAAGGCAGTGAACCGCCTTCGAAAGAGCAGAGACCGACCTGTCGATCAGTTTTACCTCTTCAACAAATTTTGGATTGATCTCTGTAATTTTATAAACTCTCATGTGTGTGGATACTTTTAGAATCAGATCTATTACGCTGTCGAGTTCGTGTGCCAGCTGATGAATATCCTCCCTGTCTATGGGAGTGATAAACGTCTTATTCAATTTCTCCACGGTATCATACACAATGCTGTCGGCTGCTTTCTCAATAGTTTTTATCTTTTTAACATCTTCTTCGCCGAAGCTTCCGCTGTTCATATTTTCCTGAAATTGTTTTGAGGCGGCGATACAATGATTTGCTAGATCGTCGAACATATTAAAGAATTCATACTCCTTCGGTAGCAGATTAAAACCCATCTTCATATTTCCTATTTTAATGAATATTCTTAAGGGATACGATAATCGTCTTCTTAAATTAAAAAAAATCCGATCCATCGGTGAAATAAATTTTCATTCAACTTCGAGATTAAATGCCCAAGTATTTGGAATTATTAAAAACTATCGCTTAATTTTATATGGTTATTGTCCAAGGATTCATTTAATAGCCGTTTATAAGAACAGTCAAAGATGCCGACAAAGAATTATTAAATACTCCAGGAAGGAATAAGAGATGCAGGAACACTTCGTTAAGGAAACCGAAAGTTTAAAAGCCAACTTAATTAAGATGGCATCTTTAGTCGATGAGCAGGTTGAGCGCGCTTATCAGGCACTCGAGAGCGGGAACATAGAATTATGCAGGGGAATCAAAGCCAAAGATATGGAGATTGACGCGTACGACAATCTTATACTTACCGAGTGCGAAAATATTTTAGCTCTATTTCAGCCTGTGGCAAGCGACTTAAGATTTATTATGTCCACACTTCTTATCAACAATCAGCTGGAGCGGTGCGGAGATATAGCAGTCAACATAGCCCAGCGTGTGAAAAAGACAGGTGAATATCATTCTCTTATCGAGGAATCCCAGATCATGGAGATGGGAAGACATTCGCGCCAGATGGTAAAAGACGCGATCGATTCATTCGTAAATCAGAATATTGAACAGGCCGAAAAAGTGCTGGTTACAGAGGAGGCGGTCGACAAACTGAATAAAAGCATTTTCAAATTTCTCATCTCCAAAATGCAGTCGGATCCTGCCCTTGTGGAACCGGGTGCGCATTTGATAGTTCTTACCCGCAATATAGAACGTCTTGCGGACCACGCGACCAATATTGCCGAAGACCTGATATTTTATGTTAAGGCGGAAATTATTGCCCACAAGAAAAAGCTGGAAAGACATCACGGGGGAAATTAAAAATTAATCCTATCCGTATTTGCCGGAGATATAATCTTCCGTCAATTTTTTAGAAGGCCTGGTAAAGATATTTTTAGTGCCATTAAATTCTATCATTTCACCCATCAGCATATATCCCGTAAAATCGGAAACTCTTGACGCCTGCTGCATATTGTGAGTCACTATTACTATCGTGTAGTCCTTCTTGAGTTCGAGCATCAATTCTTCTACCTTCATCGTAGCGATGGGGTCCAATGCAGAGCACGGCTCATCCATCAGAATCACTTCCGGCTGAACAGCCAGAAGACGGGCTATGCATAATCTCTGCTGCTGATCCAGCGGCAGTTCCAGCGCCGGATGATTTAATTTATCTTTAACCTGATCCCAGAGCCAGGCGCCTTTCAGGCTTTTCTCCGCTATCTCATCACATTTTTTTCTGCCGCGTATACCGGCTACTTTTAAACCATATATCACATTATCATATATTGATAATGGGAACGGATTTGGGCGCTGAAAAACCATTCCGACTCTCGTTCTTAATTCGGTAACGTCAAGCGAAGGGCTGTAAATATCCATTTCGTCCAGCAAAATCTTGCCGGTAATTTTTGTCCCTTTGATAAGATCATTCATACGGTTCAATGATCTCAGCAATGTGGATTTACCGCAGCCCGAAGGGCCAATTAGAGCGGTAATCATATTTTTCCGTACCGCCATATTAACGGATTTCAGGGCCTGGAATTTTCCATAGAACAGATCCAGGCCGCTGATCTCTATTTTATTTTGTGTGGAAATTATTGTTTCCATAATCAACCGAATCTTCCGGTAATATAATCATTGGTTTCTGTTTTAAATGGCGATGTAAATATCTTTCCCGTTTCGCCGATTTCTATCAATTCTCCCATTAGAAAGAATGCTGTATTATCGGCGACCCTGGCGGCCTGCTTAGTATTATTCGTCACCAGTACAATGGTGAAATCACTTTTAAGAACAGTCAGAGCGTCTTCAATTTTAGCTGTTGATATGGGGTCCAATCCGGAACAGGGCTCGTCGAGCAGAATCACTTCCGGTTCCATAGCAAGCACCCGGGCCAGACAAAGCCTCTGCTGCTGCCCTCCGGAGAGGCGCATTCCAGAACTGTTAAGTCTGTCTTTAACTTCTTCCCACAGGAAGGCTGATGTAAGGCTTTTTTCCACCAATTCATCCAGCCGGCTCTTGTCAATTACCCCCGAGAGACGCGGACCAAAAATTACGTTTTCATA
>JBAYWA010000244.1:0-3857 GCA_041674325.1 Melioribacteraceae bacterium
CCGGTTTTCGGCCTCATCAAACACAATAGAGATATCGGGATTATCCAGAATCTCATCTGTCACCTCATTACCCCGGTCAGCGGGAAGCGCGTGCATCAATTTTACATTTTTATCAGCAAGTCTGATCTTCTTATCGTCGCAAATCCATTTTTTATACTTATCCAGATTCGATTTCATTTCTTTCCGGCACTCATCCTCATTTGAGAGATAATAATTTTCATCATAGTATCCGAAGCCGCCCCAGTTTTTGGGAATCACAATCTGAGCGCCCTCAAACGCCTCATCCATATTATCAGTAAATCGTATGCTCCCCCCTCCTTCAGCCGCATTCATAAATGCTTTATCAACAATATTTTTACTCAGCGGGAATTCTTTCGGATGAGCTACGGTAACATCAATGCCGTAACGGGGAAAGAGGAGAATCTGAGTCTGCGGCACGCTCAAAGGTTTAGAATGAGTTGTGGCATAAGCCCAGGAGACTGTTACTTTTAATCTTTCCGTATTTCTTCCCATATGTTCAAAGATGGTCATAAGATCGGCCAGGCCCTGAAATGGATGATAAACATCATCCTGAAGCGACATAACCGGTTTGCGAGAATTTGCCGCCAGCTCATTCAGGTATTTATTGCCGACTCCATAGAAACAGTTCCTGCACGCAATTCCGTGTCCCATGCGGCTCAAAATTATCGCAGTATCTTTGGCAACCTCACCATGTGTAATCTGCATCTTATCCGGCGTCAGATCGTGCGCGTGTCCACCGAGCTGCGTCATACCGGCTTCCATAGAATTTCTTGTACGCGTAGACTGTTCGAAGAACATCATGAATAAAGTTTTATACGGCAACCACAGCGTTTGCTCTTCGGCATAAAATTTTTTCTTCAGATCAAATGCGGTTTCGAATACTATATCAAGTTCCTCCTTAGACCAGTTATCTTCGGTGATGAAGTGTCTTCCTTTAAATCTTGTTTCCATAATAAACTCCTGAATGTTATATAACGAGTATTGCCGCTGATTCTGAAAGCGGATCTCTGCCGGATCCGCTTTATCTTAGTCCGGCGGTGTTAAATATTTTTCAGCATCTCAAACGGGAATAACGAATAGAATTTAGACGCTTTCAATAGATCGTTCAATACGAGCTCCTCTTTAGATGAATGAGACAATTCCTCTCTCCCGGGAGCAAATCCGATTGTAGGAATACCGAACTGCCCCGCAGTTGCAACTCCGTTTGTAGAGAAGCTCCAAACACCGCTTTTAGCCTTCCCTATTGCGGCTTTGGAAGTTTTCATAGCGGCATCAACAAGAGGATGTTTCTCATCGTAAACCCAGGTTGGAAAGTATGCCTCCTGAGAAAATTTTATTCCTTTCCAGCTGACTCCCTCCACATCAGGAATGGAAATTTTTGCGTCGCTCTTGTATCTTTTTAAGATACTTTTTAATTCTTTAACTACTGAATTTTTATTCTCTCCCAGTGTCATTCTTCTATCAATATGGATCTGGCAAAAATCGGAGACGGAGCATACCGAGGGCGCCCTGGAAATAATTTGACTTACCGTAATTGAACCCTTTCCCAAAGGCTTTTTAGGTTTTAATTTTTTATCGAGCTTCTCAATCTCTGTTACCACCGGCATCATTTTATAGATTGCGTTTATTCCCTTCTGATTATGAGCTCCGTGCGCAGATTTTCCGGTTGCAGTAATCTTCAATTCCATTCTGCCCCGCTGGCCCCTGTAGACTTTTAAATCTGTCGGCTCGCCTAAAACTACATAATCTGGTTTAATCTTTTCATTCCGTATAATGTGATAGAGAGGATATCCGTCTGCATCCTCTTCGAGGACGGATCCGACAATATAAAGTGTAAACGGTAGGTCGCTGCCGTAAATTTGTTTAAGAACTTTTCCGGCGATCATAAATCCGGCCATTGCGGGCTTTTCATCAACTACACCCCGGCCGTACATTTTTCCATTTACAATTTCGCCGCCGAATGGAGGATGAGTCCAGCTTTCTGTCTCGGTTACACGAACAGTATCTATGTGGGCATCGTACATAATCTTAATTGGACCGTTTCCGATTCTGCCGATTGCATTTCCGAAACCGTCGTGGTACGCCTCGTCGAAGCCGAATTCTTTCATTTTCGATACAATGAATTCTACAATTTCTTTTTCTTCTCCGCTGTAACTCCTGATCTGAATTAATTTCTGAATCAGCAAGAAGAGATTTTCTTTTTCAGATTCAATTCCGCTGAATAATTTTCTTTTTAATCCGTTTTCCATACCCATACCATCTATTAATTAATAATGAAATTCGTATGTACAAAAATATTTCCGGAGAAATATTTTATCCTTCAACCATAATTGGAGAAGCTGTCATACCGGTAAAATTACAAAATTACATTCACACTTAATACCTGTAAGTCTTATATTTATACAGAACAATGTTGGAAATTTATGTCGGATAAAATGGTTCCTGTATCATTTACTCAATTAGTCAACTGGATGCTCGCCGAGTTTGCCGGCCATAAGAGAATATTCGGAATCCCGTTTTCCAAATTTTATAGAGCCGGGGATAAGAGTGAATATAAGTTGTTCGGTGAAATACTGGATACCCCCCTCGGTCCCGCAGCAGGACCACACACTCAATTATGCCAGAATATTGTGAGCGCCTATCTGACCGGCGGAAGATTTTTTGAATTAAAGACCGTTCAGAAACTGGATAACCTGTTAATTGATAAACCATGCATAGACGCTAAAGATGAGGGCTATAATGTTGAATGGTCGCAGGAGCTTTCTCTTGAAGAGTCATATTCCGAATACATAAAGGGATGGATACTAATCCATTTTTTAAAAGAGCTCTTCAGTCTTTCGAATGCAGAGCGGGGATTTATTTTCAATATGAGCGTTGGCTATGATCTTGACGGCATAATGACCGAAAGAATGGATCAATTCATAGAGGAATTAAAAAATGCTGGGAGAAATTCATTATTCGATTCAAATAAAAATGATCTCATCAATCAGCTACAGGCAACCAATCCAGGATTGATGGAGAACTCGTTTTCAGTTTCGAAAAACAGACTCAATGAGATAATCAGGAAGATTAAGAACATCTCTCCTGTGATCTCCGGTTCGGTAACGCTCTCCACAATGCACGGGTGTCCTCCCGGAGAAATTGAGGCGATTGCAAAATACCTGATAAAAGAGAAAAATCTTCATACTTACGTCAAGCTCAATCCGACTCTGCTTGGTTATAATTTTGTAGAGAGCACTCTTCACAGACTGGGATATAAATACGTAGAGCTCGACAGTAATTCATTCGATCACGATATTCAATATAATGATGCGGTGCCTATGCTTAACCGGCTCCGCGCATTCGCATCAGCGCATAACAGGGTATTCGGAATTAAACTTTCAAATACACTCGGTGTAAAAAACACAAATAATGCATTACCCGGGAGCGATATGTATATGTCCGGCCGCGCTTTGTTCCCGTTAACTATTAACCTTGCAAGTAAAATTGCGTCGGAATTTAACGGCGATATTAATATTTCATTTTCCGGCGGATCAAATCAGGAAAACATTCAAAAACTTCTTCAGACCGGCATTTTTCCTGTAACTTTTGCGACTGATCTTTTGAAACCCGGCGGTTATCTGCGTCTGGCCGGACTTGCGGAAATTGCCCGGGATAGTCAATTCGCGGTCAAACGAGGAGATAAAATAAATCTGGCAAATCTGAAGTCACTTGCCGAAGAGAGTCTGACGGATTCAAATTACTTTAAAGGAAAACGGGAAATCGATTCAATTAAAATTCAGAAGAGTCTTCCCTCATTCGATTGCTTCATCGCGCCTTGCCAGGAAGCTTGCCCG
>JBAYWA010000245.1:0-3850 GCA_041674325.1 Melioribacteraceae bacterium
GCAACAAAAGCTCATCCGTTATTCAGGGAATTTGTCAGAGCCGCAGTCCAATATTCACAGAGGAAAATCTAAAATTGAAATTTAAAATTATTTGTGCCGTTCTCCTTTTTTTGAATCTATCTGTTTCGGCTCAGTCTCAGATTCAAAGCCTGATCCAGCAAGGGATGAATCAGGCGTATAATATGGAATTCAAATCTGCGGAGAAGACTTTTAACAGAGTACTTGAATTAAGACCCAATTCGCCTCTCGGATATTATTACATCTCAAAGATACATTTCTGGACTTATTTAGGATCACGCGATCAGGGGGAATACACAGTCTTTATGAAATTTGCCGAGCTGGCTCAGCAGAAGGTTGATAAAGCGCTCGAGGCAGATCCAAAAGATTTTCAGATGACATATATTGCCGGAAACCTGGCTTCCTATAAAGCTATGGCGCAGGCAACTTTCAATTCAACGGTGGATGCATTCTGGGCAAGTAAAAAGGCGGTCGGTTTTTTCGAAGAGACGCTGGAGCTGAATCCCAAGTTTTATGATGCTTACCTGGGACTGGGATTATTTGATTATGCAATGAGTTTTGTACCCGATTTTTTGAAGTGGGCAGTTAATCTCACCGGCCTGACATCGGATAAAGAACGGGGATTCAGATATATAAAAACCGCCTTTAGGAAGGGAACATACGACAAAACTGAGGCGGCGTTTCATCTGTCTAAAATTTACACCGACTATCTTGCTGAATATGACAGCGCTTATACATTGCTTCAGAATTTGAGTTCAAGATATCCTGATAATGTATTATTTGGTTATCAGTCTTCCATCGCTTTGATAAAGGACAGGCAATTGGATAGAGCGGTTCAGGTTTTAAATAGGGTTATTGCGCTGGAAAATAAAAAGATGCCACAGGTAACCGCGCTTGCCTATTTTAGAAAAGCGGAAATTCTTTTCAAAAAGAATCAGTTCCGGGCAGCTATTAAACAGTACGATAAATTTCTTGATTCATCTAAAGAGCTCGATTTAACGGGCCTTGCGGCATACAACAGGGCGCTCTGCTACAAATTCCTTGGTAATAATCTGCAGTTCAGGCAGAATTTACTTCTGGCCCGGGGTGGCAATCTTGATGTGTTTGAGGATTCTTACGCAAAACATAAGAGTGAGAAATTTCTGGCAAATGAAATCACTCCGGCCGATCTGAAATTGATTCGGATGAGAAACTATCTCGATTCCGGCAAAGACAATATTGTGCTCGATAGTTTGAAGGCGGAAATCTCAAATTCGGAGAACAGCGAATCAAGAGCAGTATCATTAATATATTATTCGGAAGCGGCCATGAATCTGAAGAGATACTCAGAAGCGTCGCACAACGCCGATCTGGCCCTGGCAGTGGAGCAATCAACTGAAAAATGGGTGGAACCGATGGCAAAGCTCCTGAAAGCTAAAGCCAGGTATTTCTCGGGTGCTCTCAATGAGGCAAAATCCCTGCTGCAGGATGCTCAAAACAGTAATGAGTATGAGTTCGCAGATTCTATACAATCACAGATCGAATGGTTAAAAAGGAAGCTTAATAGACAATAGTAGGAAACCCCCATAAATATTGATAAATTCTCTACATTTAATTGATTATTTATCACCATTTAGATAATTTTTTCCACCAAAATTTATAATTTATGTTTAATATCGTTGTCTTTGTTTCGGGCAGAGGCTCTAATTTAAAAGCACTTCTGGATAAAATTCCCGAAGACAAAATTAGAATTTGTGCGGTGGTCAGCGATAAAAAGGATTGCGGTGCTGTTCAATTTGCGGTTCAGAATAAAATTCCGGTTTTTTTGGTTAGCACTAAAAATCAAACCGGATTTTTTAATTATAGCGAATTGATTCAGCAGCTTAAAAAGATCCCTGTTGATCTTATTGTGCTTGCCGGATTTCTGAAAATGATTCCCGATAATTTTGTGGAGGAATTTGAATTCAGGATAATAAACATTCACCCTGCGCTTCTTCCGGCATTCGGGGGAAGCGGGATGTACGGTGTGAATGTGCATCGTGCGGTATTCGATTCTTCCGCAAAAATAAGCGGAGCAACAGTTCATTTTGCGGATAAAATATATGACCACGGAATGATCATTGCACAGCGAGCGGTTGATATAAGTGATGTGAAGACACCCGATGAAATAGCAGGAAGAGTGCTTGAGATCGAACACGAGCTGCTTCCGTTTGTAGTTGAAAAATTTGCCGATAGTAAAATTATTGTGAATAAAAATCGCGTAACAATAGCGGTATAAACGGGAAAACTTTTGAAAAAATATGCCTTAATTAGTGTATCCGATAAAACTTCGATTGTCGAATTTGCGGCAACCCTGAATTCTTCCGGTTATGAGATTCTCGCTACGGGTAATACATACAGACTCCTTCAAGACAATAAAATTAGCTCAACCGAGATAAAGGATTTTACCGGATTCCCGGAGATATTTGACGGACGGGTTAAAACACTCCACCCAAAGATATTCGGTGGAATCCTGATGAGACGAGACAACAACGACGACCTGAAGACGGCAAAGGAGAATGAGATTTTCCCGATTGACATTGTGTGTGTCAATCTTTATCCATTCCCAAAAGTTGTAAACAGGAATGATGTTTCGTTAGCGGAAAAAATTGAAAATATAGATATTGGCGGTCCGAGCTTAATAAGAGCATCCGCGAAAAATTATAAATATACCTCAGTGCTTACAGATCCTTCACAGTATCAGGAATTCATCGCCGAACTGAAAAGCGGTTCGATATCAGAAGCCACAAGGCAAAAGCTGTCATATGCCGCTTTCAGTTACACCTCGTATTACGATACACTGATTGCGAATTATCTTGAAGAGGAATTCAAACAGACGAAACTATCATTCCGGTTAAACCTTAAGCCGGCATTTGATCTCCGGTACGGCGAAAATCCCCATCAAAAGGGATACCTGTTCGGCGATTTTGAAAATTATTTCGACATTCTTCATGGTAAAGAATTATCTTACAACAATATTGTAGATCTATCCGCGGCAGTGGAACTTGTAAATGAATTTGGTGAGACTGCCTCTGTTATAATAAAACATACAAATCCTTGCGGCGCTGCAATTGGCGCCGATGTAACCGACGCTTACGAACGCGCTTTATCCTGCGACCCGGTTTCGGCTTTTGGAGGAATTGTGGCATTCAACAGAGAAGTTGATGATGTGACTGCGGCAAAACTGAATGAGATATTCACAGAGATTGTTGCCGCACCCTCTTATTCGGAAAAGGCTTTGGAATTGCTGATGACTAAAAAGAACCGCCGCATAGTCAGATGGAAAGAGCAGACTGCCACTAAAGAGTATAAAATAAAATCGATAAAAGGGGGTGTACTGGTTCAGGAAAACGACAATTCCAAAATTGATAAATCGAATCTTAAATTGGTGACGGCCAAAAAATATTCTGAGAAAGAATTTGAAGATCTGAAATTTGCCTGGACTGTATGCAAGCATACTAAATCGAATGCAATTGTTTACGTAAAAGATAAAAAAATCGCCGGAGTCGGGGCGGGTCAGATGTCGAGACTTGATTCAACAAAAATCGCCGCATCGAAAGCTAAGCAGTTCGGACACAATCTTATAGGGGCGGTGGCGGCATCAGATGCATTTTTCCCGTTCGCCGATGGAGTGCTGGAAATAATTGCAAACGGTATAACAGCAATTATTCAGCCGGGAGGATCCGTGCGCGATGAGGAAGTTATTGCGGCAGCAAATGAAAATAATATATCAATGATATTTACCGGTATCAGAAATTTTAATCACTAAGAGGCAACATGGGATTTCTTGATTTCTTCGCGACAGATGTAGCAA
>JBAYWA010000246.1:0-3843 GCA_041674325.1 Melioribacteraceae bacterium
GGTTCGGTTCTTGGTTCAGTTCTTGGTGCGTGTCTGTCACCGCCGCGGTTATCTCTTCTATCTCCTCTCGGCTGGTTTCTTCTCTCATCTTTTCCGTCAATCCGGACTCTTCTTACTTTACCTTTAGAATCTTTCTTCTCGTTATCCTGTTCGTTATCCTCTTTTTTCTCTTTTTCTTTCTCGGCAACCTCATGAGCTCTTAATTCTTTTCCTTTTGCGTTACCGTCGATAATCGCATCGGCAATAATTTTCGAGATAACTTCAACGGCGCGGGACGCGTCATCGTTAGCCGGAATGATATAATCGATCGGATCGGGATCGCAGTTTGTATCAACGATGGCAAAGATCGGTATGTTCAGTTTAAGAGCCTCGTTAACCGCGATGGATTCTTTTTTAATATCAACTATAAAGAGAGCTCCGGGCATTTTCTGCAATGTTTCAACACCGTCAAGAACTTTTCTGAGTTTATCTTTTTCGCGTGTAAGAACAAGGCGTTCTTTCTTCGTAATTTTTTCGAATGTTCCGTCGCTCTCCATCTTCTCAATATTCTGAAGATGCTTTATGCTCTTGCGGATAGTCTGAAAATTCGTGAGCATTCCGCCTAACCAGCGTTCGCTGACCCAGTTGCTGTCCGAACGTTTAGCTTCGGCCGCAATAGTTCCTTTAGCCTGTTTCTTGGTTCCTACAAAAAGAACGCGTTTACCCTGGGAGACTATTTCAGACATAGCGTTTGCGGCATTGTCTATAGCTTCCTGGGTTTTTTTAAGATCGATAATATGAATACCATTCTTCTCCATGAAGATGTATGGTTTCATTTTAGGGTTCCAGCGGCGTGTTAAGTGCCCGAAATGAGCACCGGCTTCAATAAGTTGTGTGAGTTCTACTCGTGGCATTTTTTCTCCTGTTTTTCTTCTACTCTTTTCATCTTCGCCTTCCACCCCGCTATAACGGGGCACAGGGGGCAAATCCGAGAGTATGAATGATGTTAATTAATTTATTATGAAAAGTCCGGCAGTAAAAAGCCGGACTATTAAAATTATCTCTTAGAGAACTGGAATCTCTTACGGGCTTTCTTCTGTCCGTATTTCTTACGCTCAACCATTCTGGGATCTCTTTTAAGGAGTCCGCCCGATTTTAATGAAGGTCTGAAATCAGGATTAATTGCTTCAAGAGCTCTTGAGATGCCGAGACGGATCGCATTTGATTGACCGGCAATTCCGCCGCCGGCGGCATTTGCAAATACATCATATTTTCCAACTGTTTCCGTAGCGATGAAAGGAAGCAGGAGATTTTCACTAAGCTCTTTAAGAGGAAAATAAACTTCTACTTCTTTATCGTTAACAGTAACTTTACCGGAACCGCTTCTGAGATATACTCTGGCAACAGCATTTTTTCTTCTTCCGACAAAAATTTTATCTGTCATCAAATCACTCCGTTAAAAACTTAATACTTCTGGTTTCTGAGCGCTATGCGGATGGCTTTCGCCTGCATACACTTTTAATTTCTTAATTAATTGTTTGCCAAGTTTGGTCTTAGGCAGCATTCCCCTTACAGCAGTTTCAACAGCGAATTCAGGTTTCTTGGCCATCATCTCTGCGTAACTTCTTACTTTAGCGCCGCCCGGATACATTGAGTGGGTAAAATAAGTTTTCTGTATCTCTCTTTTACCTGTCATACGGATCTTATCGGCGTTGATTATAACTACAAAATCGCCCGCATCCATATTAGGGGTAAAGACCGGTTTTTCTTTTCCGCGAATGACGCGAGCTACTTTAGCAGCTAAACGACCCAAAACCTTATCTTTGGCATCAATTACATACCATTTCTGATTTGCGTCTTCCGGTTTGATAAATCTTGTTATTCTTTCCTGCTTCAAAACATCCTCCAAAAGCAAAATGCTATTTTTCAAAGGGTGTAAATATATTTCTATACGGTTAGAATGTCAAGAAACATCAATTTAAAATTTTAAATTGCCTATCCGGGCTTAATATATTGAAATCACTGCATTTCCGCATAATCCCGAATTATTTATGTAAAAACTTCAATTTTGATTAGATTTGCCCTTAATATCAGGGAAAATGATGAGAATATTGGTTACAGGAGGTGCAGGGTTCCTCGGCATAAATCTGATTCGCTATCTTTTTGAGAGGAATCACGAGGTAATCTCTCTGGATATAGCCGAATTTGATTACCCGGATATGAAGAATAAAATCACCGTTTTAAAAGGAGATATACGGAATCCGGAGACAGTGGAAAACGCGCTAAACGGAATTGATATTGTTATCCATACCGCGGCAGCGCTTCCTCTTTATTCGCCGGATGTAATTTATTCAACTGAAATTGAGGGCACACGCATACTCCTCCAAACAGCTACTTCCAAAAATATCCGGCGCTTCATTCATATCTCATCCACCGCCGTTTATGGGATACCAGATCATCATCCGATATTTGAAACCGATAAACTCGATGGCGTGGGACCGTACGGTAAGGCAAAAATTGAAGCGGAGAATGTCTGTCTTGAATTCAGAAGCAGAGGAATGTGCGTTCCTATCCTCCGCCCTAAATCTTTTATTGGTCCGGAGCGGCTTGGGGTCTTCGCGTTATTTTATGACTGGGCTAAGGACGGTAGAAATTTTCCGATGATCGGGAATGGCAATAACCGCTATCAGCTGCTGGACGTTGAGGATCTCTGCGAATCGATCTTTAAATGCATTACTCTTGGCGAAGAGATTGTGAATGATACATTTAATATCGGCGCAAAGGAATTTACAACGATGAAAGAGGATTACCAGGCGGTTCTTGATTATGCGGGATTCGGGAAAAAGATTATTGGACTTCCGGCGGAGCCTGTAATATTGATATTGAAATTCCTGGAAATATTAAAACTTTCACCTATGTATAAATGGGTATATGAAACCGCGTCTAAGGATTCATTCGTCTCTATAGAAAAAGCCGAAAAAACCCTCAATTTCTCTCCAAAATTTTCGAATAAGGACGCGCTGATCAGAAATTATATCTGGTATCTCGATAATCTTGAATCATTCAGAGAGAAATCGGGAATAAGTCACCGCGTACCGTGGAAACAGGGAATTCTGACAATCGCAAAAAAATTCTTCTAACCAATTTTAAATTCCTGCCCACGATACTCTAAACTCTTCACTCTACACTTTTCACTGTTTTTATTATATTTGGATCAGAAAAATTAATCAGAAAGGAAAAATAAAATGCCGGACAAAAAAGACTTTTTAAAAGAGACTATTCAACATTTCGACATAAAGGAACACAATGTAGTAAGTCTTGTGGATTCGATGGAAAAGATGGCTTTCAGCGCCCGCGATCTTAACCGCGCGGCCAAGATATACGATATGATGCTTAAGGATAAAGAGTGCGCGGTTATTCTTACGCTGGCCGGCAGTCTCTTCAGCGCGGGACTTAAAAGAGTTGTCTTCGATCTTGTAAATAATAATATGGTGGATGCTATCGTATCAACCGGAGCGATAATGGTGGATCAGGATTTCTTTGAAGCCCTCGGATTCAAACATTACATAGGCACTCCCTTCGTAGACGATAACGTTATGCGCGATCTTCACATAGATAGAATTTACGATACATTCATAGATGAGGACGAACTGAGAATATGCGATGATACAACCGCCAAAATTTTCGATTCACTGGAGCATAGGCCATATTCTTCACGCGAACTTTTATGGCATTTCGGGAAGTATCTTGATGAGAACGGCGGACCGAAGGTTGAAGACAGCGTAATCTACGCGGCATATAAGAAGAATGTGCCGATCTTTGTCCCCGCATTTTCCGATTGCTCGGCAGGATTCGGAATTGTGA
>JBAYWA010000247.1:0-3803 GCA_041674325.1 Melioribacteraceae bacterium
CCAACCGCGTTTGTTGATACTCTCATTTATATCTCCAATGAATCTTTAATCATTTGCTTTGACGAATTGAGAGCCTGAAGATTTGCCTCGTAGCTCCTTGTTGCCGCAATCATATCAACCATCTCATTAAGTATGCTTACATTCGACATCTGAACGTATCCCTTTTCGTCCGCGTCCGGATGATCCGGCATATAGACCTGGTCACCCTGCTTCTCATCAACCATTTCATTCATATTCACGCTTCCAAGATCGCCCGAGATCGACATGTCCTGCGTGCCGCTTGAAATTGACATATGATTCTGATTAGAGGTGGAGAGTTTAAGCATAGCTCCTTCGCTCGATAAGTTTTTAACAAATGAATTCTGCTCCGCCTCAACTTTAATGTATTTTCTTTTATACGGCTCTCCGGTCTCGGTTCTTACTGTATCCGCATTCGCGATGTTCTGAGAGATCAGATCCATCTTTTTTCTCTGGATGCTCATACCGCGCGAGCTAAAATTCAAACCGAACAGACTTCCAAGAACTTTCAAAACTTACCTCCGCCTTTAATTACGTTTTGAATATTCCGGTAATAGTCACCAACTTTTCTGGATGCGAATTTGAAGCGGAGAGTATTTTCGGCCAGTTCGGTCATCTCCTGGTCGATATTTACATTGTTTATACCGGATTCCATCTCAGTGTTTTCATCAAGGATATGTTCGAATTTAGAATCGGCAGAATTATTTCCCGCGACTATACTTAAGTGTTTGCCGTTTGAAGTTTTTAGAATTGAATTGACGTTTTCATTCAAAACGTCTTTGAACACAACATCTTCCCTTCTGTAGTTCTCCGTTCCGATGTTGGAAATGTTTTTTGCGATAACGTTATTTTTTACCGCGCAATAATCGAGAAGATTCTGAAGTAATTTGACTGATGTTGGCATTTTCGCCTTTGAGTTTTTTCTATTAACTACCCAAATCAAATGCCAGCTGAAATGTATCGAAAATTATGAAATGCGCTTAAATCGAGGTCGAATTGTGGCTAATATTGGCCTAATGCCATTTATTATTCAGAATAATCGAGAATGATAGACTTCGTCTGACCGCAGGAGCAGACAAACTTTATCTCTTTTATCGAATCATTGGCATCTTTTTTAAGAATCACGCGTGTGCCGTCAACTTCGTCGTCCTCGAATGTGATCTTTGCGGATCCCTTGATTTCAACATCTTCTTTTTTAAGAAGGTTGCCTGTCTGCGATTTGTTTTTCGAGAATATATCTTTAAATAACGCGTCTTCGAAATGGTTTCCCATATTAATTCTTCCTTACATCATTTTTAATATTATACAACTCTGTTAATTGCACCCGCAATTCTTTCAGCCGGAAGTATTAGATCCGCCAGGCCTCCGTCTACTATTGCCTTCGGCATTCCGTATACCACGCAGCTTTCTTCATCCTGCGCTATTGCATGACCGCCTAGAGATTTTAAATTTTTTATAGCCTCATATCCGTCTTTTCCCATACCCGTCATTATTATTCCCAGAGTGTGCTTGCCATAAACGTTTATCACGGAATTCATCATAACATCCACAGCCGGGCGGTGAAGCGAATCGCTTGGATCAGGTGTAATCTGAATTGCAACTCCTTTGATTCCGTTGCTTCTTACTTTCATATGAAGTCCGCCGGGGGCAATATAAATCACATTCGGACGGATGGTTTCATTGTCTTCGGCTTCTTTTACTTCGAGCGGGCACATACCGTTGAGTCGCTCTGCCAGCGACTTTGTAAATTTTGGGGGCATATGCTGAACGATAAAAACCGGGACATTTATCTTATCGGAAATCATCGGCAGAACTTTTTGGAGTGTAAACGGGCCTCCTGTAGAGATACCAATTGCAATTGCCCGGTAACCAATACGAGGAATATCTTTAATTACGTTGGTGATACGTTTAGGAGGAATGGCCGGGGCGGAAGAATTACGTATTCTGAGCAGACGGTCCTTTAAGGATTTTTGTCTTACAATTTCTTTTACCTTCTGAATCAGGTCTTCTCTTATATTGGTTATGCTTACACTGACAAAGGATAACTCCTTCGGTATGAAATCGACCGCGCCCAATTCCAGGGCTTTGATCGTTGCCAGTGCGCCTTCTGTTGTAATTGAGCTTACCATTATGACAGAAGTCGGGCAGTCGGTCATTATTTTTTTGAGTGCCGTGAGGCCGTCCATCACCGGCATTTCAACATCGAGAGTGATTATATCAGGTCTCAGACTTTTGGCAAGATCATATCCCTCGAGACCGTTTTTAGCGGTCCCTACAACGGTAATGCCGGGATCGCTCTCAAGCATTATCGATAAAGATTTCCGCATGAATGCAGAATCATCAATAATTAATACGGATATATTTTCTTTCAAGAATTTCTTTCCAGTCTGTTAAATAATTCACTTACATCAAGTATCATAACAACCGTACCATCGCCCATAATTGTAGAGCCGGCTACACCGTCAATTTTGCCCAGATAGGAACCGAGAGATTTAATTACAACCTCCTGCTGACCTATTAATTCGTCAACTTTAATTCCGTACCGTTTTTCCGCGATGCCAATCTCTACAACATACTGCCATTCATTTTCCTCTCCGTTTTTACCGTTCGTATGTCCGGTAAGAAGGTGATCGAGAGAGACCAGCGGGAGTATCGAATCCCTGAGTTTGATTACCTGCTTCCCTTTAACCGAATAGATCTGTTCTTTGTTCACTCTCAGAACTTCAACTACGGAGCCGAGGGGGATCACCAGATGATCGCCGTCAACCTTAACAATCATTCCGGAAATAATTGCAAGAGTAAGGGGAAGTTTAATAATTATCTTTGTTCCCTTGCCGGGTTCAGATTCAATATTAATGATGCCGCGCAGTTTAGCCACATTTGTTTTTACAACGTCCATTCCCACACCCCGGCCTGACACATTAGAAACCTTTTCTGCGGTCGAAAAACCGGGAAGAAAAATCAGCTGCATCAGCTCCTGTTTGGAAAGCTCTTTTGTCCGTTCGCGTGTAATTAATCCTTTTTCAATTGCCTTTTCCCGGATTATATTCGGATCGATTCCCTTTCCGTCATCTTCTATCGTTATGATGATGTTATTTCCCATATGCTCGGCCGACAGGACAACTGTTCCCCTTGTATTTTTTCCGGCTTTAGCGCGGCTTTCGGGATTTTCAACACCATGATCTACCGCATTTCTGATAAGATGAACGAGCGGGTCGTTAATTTCCTCAATAAGATTTTTATCTACTTCGGTCTCTTCTCCCTTAATAACAAGTTCAACTTCTTTTCCCAGATCCTTGCAAAGATCCCTGACAACGCGTGGATATCTGTTGAAGATCTTTCCTATCTTAATCATCCTTAGTTTCATAACAACAAGCTGAAGCTCTGTTGTCATAAGATCAATCTGCTTTGCGACCTCGCCGAAATCTTTGGAATATTTGGTGCCTTCATTCTCAATTCCGAATTTGGAATTTACCTGAGTCAGCCGGTTTCTTCCGAGTACAAGCTCTGAGACAATATCCAGCAGCGCATCAAGCCGATCTACATCAACGCGTATCGTATTTTCTTTAGTGGATGGCGCTGCGGCAGATTTTTTTCCCGCGTCTTCTTTGTGCTCTTCTTTCTGTTTTTGGTCGTGCTCGGAGGGCTTTGCCTCTTTTTTTAACAGGTCCCCTGTCTTACCTTCCAGTTCTTCAATCATGTTTTTAAATGCTGCAACATCATCCGAGGGTTTCCCAGACGGAATTTCATCTTCAGCAAAGACTTTCCCTGACTCAATTTCTACA
>JBAYWA010000248.1:0-3801 GCA_041674325.1 Melioribacteraceae bacterium
AGGTGGATTACCCTGCTTGATCTTGCTGAGGGCAAATTAAAAAATCTGGACCGGCAGCATGATGACGAATGGATAGGAGGCCCGGGAATAGGATGGGGCGCCGGAAATACAGGCTGGCTGCCCGATAATAAACGGATCTATTTTCAATCCGAAGCAAGCGGGTACTCACATCTGTATACACTAAATGTTTTAACAGGAGAAAGGAAGCAGCTGACAAACGGAAGGTATGAAGTTTTCGGTCCCCAACCGTCGCGCGACAAAAAGCATTTTTATTTTTCTTCAAGTGAAGTTCATCCGGGCGAGAGACATTTTTATAAAATTCCAATTGACGGCGGCCGTGCCGAAAAAATTACTTCAATGACCGGAAATAATGAAGCAATTCTATCCCCGGACGAATCTCATATTGCGCTCCGCTATTCTTACTCAAATAAGCCGTGGGAATTATTTGTGATGAAAAACGGAGCAGGCGCGGAAGCAAAGCAGTTAACTAATTCAACTACCGAAGAATTCAATTCCTACCCGTGGCGCGATCCCCGTATAGTTGCGTTTGATACGCGCGACGGTGAAAAAGCTTTTGCGCGTTTATATAAACCGGATTCATTACAAAATAATAGAGCCGCGGTTGTATTTGTACACGGAGCCGGCTATCTCCAGAACTCACACAAATGGTGGAGCGAATATTTCCGCGAATATATGTTCAATAACTTTCTGTCAGATAAAGGGTATACGGTCATTGATATAGATTATAGAGCCAGTTCCGGATACGGAAAAAAATGGAGAACTGATATTTACCGCAATATGGGAGGACCGGATCTTTCGGACCAGGTTGACGGCGTTAAATATTTAGTTGAACAGCATAATATAGATCCGAAAAAAATTGGAATTTACGGAGGATCTTACGGAGGGTTCATAACTTTAATGGCAATGTTCAGAGAGCCTGATATATTTGCCGCCGGCGCGGCTCTCCGTCCGGTAACCGACTGGGCGCATTATAATCACGGCTACACCGCAAATATTTTAAATACTCCCGTTCTTGACAGCCTCGCTTATAAAAAAAGCTCTCCGATATATTATGCGGAAGGATTAAAAGGCGCCCTGCTGATATGCCACGGAGTTGTAGATGATAATGTTCACTTTCAGGACGCGGTGCGTCTCACTCAAAAATTAATTGAACTGGGAAAAGAGAACTGGGAGCTTGCAATTTATCCCGCGGAAAGTCACGGATTTAAGGAACCGAGCAGCTGGACTGATGAGTACAAAAGAATATTTAAACTCTTTGAACAAAACCTAAATAAAAAGTAATTTATAGACGTTCTCTTTTTAACTTGGAATATTTTCGAAAGAAAATCATGAAACCGCAAAGCAACACTCCCGCTTCCAACCCCGAAAAATTATTTTTCGTGCTCAAAAAATCTTTACACCGGCTAAAATTAACTTACGCACCGGTTAATAATCTAAATTGAAAACAAACTCCAAAAAATCATGAGCCGCATATTATCTGAAATTAATATCTATCCGGTTAAATCACTTGGGGGCATATTTCTACGAGAATCAGAAGTAACGGACAGGGGGCTGAAATTTGACCGGAGATGGATGATTATTGATGAGGAGGAAAAATTTCTGACGCAGAGGAGTCATCCTCAGCTGGCGCTGCTGAAGACAAAAATAAATCACAACAAGCTTATTCTGAGTCATAAGACAAGGGATGTTTCGCCGCTGGTTATCCCCATCAATACGAAACTTACCGAAACTGCAATCGTTAGCGTCTGGGACGATCTGGTCTCTGCGCTTATTGTTGGAAAATATGCGGATGAATGGCTGAGCGAGGTGCTTGGCGCAAAATGCCGCTTGGTCTATATGCCGGATATTTCGGAACGGTTCGTAAACAGATCGTATGCCCTTCAGAATGAGATAGTGAGTTTTGCGGACGCGTTCCCATTTCTTCTTATAGGCCAATCCTCGCTAGATGACTTAAATTCCAGACTTCCTGAAAAAGTGGAGATGAACAGGTTTCGCCCGAATTTTGTGTTCAGCGGAGGCGAGCCATTTGAAGAAGATAACTGGAAGAGATTTAAGATAGGAAATGTGCTTTTCGAAGCGGTAAAACCGTGTTCGCGCTGTGTTACAATTACAACAGATCAGGAAAGCGGAATGAGAAATGAAGAACCGCTTAAAACACTTTCAACATACCGCGTGAAGGATAATAAGGTTTTCTTCGGAATGAATCTGATACACGACGGCTCCGGAACATTGCAGATTGGAGACGAGATTGAAGTGCTCGAGAAAAAATAGATGCTCACAATCTACGATCTTCTTAAAGGGAATGATCTTCGCTCAATTGGAAAATCCGACGAAGTAGTTTCTCTTGTAACGTCAGATCCCCTTCTGTTCGACGAAGTCTTCGCCGGAATCTTCCATACCGATAATGTAATACGCGCCAGGTGCGCGGATGCGGCCGAAAAAGTTGGTAAAAAATTTCCAGCATACATTCAGAAGAAAAAATCCGTTCTCATTAAGAATATTGACCTGTTTCAGCAGAAAGAAGTTCAATGGCACGTAGCCCTGATGTTTGGTTATCTGAAACTCAACAGGAAAGAAACGGAGAAAATATATCTTCATCTGGCCGGGTGGCTTAACTCATCAGGCAGCATAATAGTCAAAGTAGCCTGCATGCAGTCTATGGCGGGATTTGCGATTAGAAAAACGATATCGGCAGCCGTTGTGCGAGGCGAAATTGAAAATCAGATGATAACCGGTTCCCCGGGAGTTAAAGCGCGCGGAAGACATTTACTCGCAGAGCTGGATAAAGCTGAATCAAAGAAAAATAATAAAGGCTTCTTGCCGGATCTCTAATGCGGTATCGAAACGTCGGTTTATTTTATCCAATATCCGGAGTAAATGAGGATCATAATGATCATAGATCAAAAACAAATTCGAATTTCAAAAACCGCCCGCTATTTTATTTCAGGAAAGCACTCCGAAAAAATAGATTCGGTCTGGATTGTTCTCCACGGATACGGACAGCTGGCTCAAGATTTTATCAAATATTTCAAACCGGTTGCGGATGAATCGACAATTATAATTGCGCCGGAGGCTTTAAATAGGTTCTATCTTAAAGGATTCGATGGAAAAGTAGGCGCGGCGTGGATGACAAAAGAGAACCGGGTTGAGGAGATTGCAGATTATATTGGCTATCTCGATTCAATTTACGAAGAGGTAATATGCAACGGCAACTTCAGGAACGCACGGGTAACAGCGCTCGGTTTTTCTCAGGGAAGCGCCGCCGCGTTCAGATGGATAATTAACAGCAGTCGGAAGATAGACAGATTAATACTTTGGGGCGGGGGAATTCCTCCGGAGACAGATCTTAATTTAAGCAGGGATCTTCTTAATTCGATCGAATTGAAAATTGTTGCAGGAGATAAGGATCAGTTTATTACCGAGGAGCAGATCGGAAAAGAGATCGAACGCCTGAAAAAAAGTAAACTTATTTATCAATTATATCGTTTTAATGGGGGACATGAGATAAACCCCGGAGCGCTCCGGCAATTAAAATAATTACGAAAGGCAATAGTATGGCAAACGCAATAAATTGGTTTGAAATTCCCGTGGTTGATATAGACCGCGCCCAAAAATTCTACTCTAACGTATTTTCAATTCAGATGCAAAGAATGGACTTCGGTCCGGTAAAGATGGCAACATTTCCGATGGATAGCGGAGGTGTCAGCGGTTCTCTCTGCCAGGGAGATTGGTATAAGCCAAGCTCGGAAGGCGTTATAATATATTTAAATGGGGGAGAAG
>JBAYWA010000249.1:0-3797 GCA_041674325.1 Melioribacteraceae bacterium
AGGCAGCTATCAAAATATATTCGGCATCATCTCTCCGCACGCAGGCTTTCTCTATTCCGGAAATACTGCCGCCGCGGCCTATAATACTATCAGAGATAAAGAATATAAAACGGTAGTAATCATCTCTCCGTCCCATAGGGAATATTTTCCCGGCATCTCAATTTTCAGCGGAGACGCGTATAAGACTCCCCTAGGAAGTGTTCCGGTAAATAAAGAGATGGCAGATAAACTTACCTCCGATGAAGAATTTATCTTTAAAGGATTGAACGGTCACCGGACAGAACACGCCCTCGAAGTTCAAATTCCATTTTTGCAGATTGTGCTAAAAAATTTTTTAATAGTTCCAATTGTCTTAGGAGACCAGCGCAGGGAATTTGTAGAGGGGCTTGCGAATAAGCTTGCCCGTGTCGTTGATGAAGAGACGCTTATAGTGGCTAGTTCGGATCTCTCGCATTTTTATTCAAAAGTGAAAGCCGCTAAGATTGATTCAAAAATAGAGAAGCATCTTCTGGAATTCGACTACGACGGACTTCAGAGGGACCTGGAACTGAAAAATTGCGAAGCCTGCGGGGGCGGGGGAATTGTTTCTCTTATGATGACGGCCGAAAAGCTCAATAAAAAAAATCTGAGGGTTCTTTCCCGCTCGGATTCCGGAGATATTACAGGAGATAATTCGGAGGTTGTCGGATATCTGAGTGCGATTATTTATTGACAATCTTTCAGGATCATTATTTTTCTGTTGACCTAATCTCTAAAAAAAATTACCTTCATTCGCATTTCCATTAAGGGTTCACATTTTATTTAAATTGGAGGAAAGTAGATGAGACTTTTCAAGGGACTATTTCTATCTTTTTCTTTTTTTTGGCTGATAGGCATGTTAACTGCTTCGCACGCCCAATCCGACATCTCGTTCAAAATTGACGGAGATAATTTCACCGGGACAATTCAGGAAGCTGTTCTAATTACTATCGGCGGCGAGAATTTTCTGCAGATCAAAGCCGCAAGAAAGGATCAGCTTGTTTTTCTCTACCTGAAGGAGAAGGCGTTGAATGGGGAATTACCGGTGACATTATTATATAGAGATCACGATCACGAAAAGAAACTAACTCCTGATGCTGAAATAGTCTGGGCTCCGGAAGGAGGGGAACAGCCTCCTTGGAATGCGATTGAAGGTGAAGCGGTCATTACACAATACGACGCGGTATCAAGAATAATAAGCGGCACTTTTGAATTTGTCGTTGAAAAACAGGATTTCAGCACCAAGAAAGACAGGAAAAAAGAGCAGCATGATATTGAAGACGGAAAGATAGATAGAATTCAATTTGTTGTGGACGCCTCGGCGGCCAAGAAATAATTAATAATTCTTCAGAACCGGATTTAGTCCGGTCTTAACGGGATCTTTAATCTCAAAACATTTTCAAAACTGCAGGGCTGATCCGCTGATCAGCCCTTTTTGCTATTTTCAACGATAGCCGGCTTTTTCAAGATCTTTCAGTGATTTAAAAGGCGAGGGCGGATTCAGATATTCTCCCAGAAATTTATAAATCTTCATCCTTGTCTCTTTCGCCAGTTTTGTGTCTATCCGGTCGAAGCTGTGCCCGCCCGGTGCGTCTTTAAATATTTCGTATTCAAATTTTTTGCCCGCGGCTTTTAAAGCCTCAATCAGATGTTCCACTTCGAGTACATAAACATCATCGTCGTTTGTATTTGTGTGAATTAGGAGAGGTGTCTTCAATTTATCCACATGAGAGACCGGTGAGCGTTTTCTGTATTCGTTGACATCCTGCGTTACGGTTTTGCCGATATGATATTTAGCCGAAAATTCATTCTCGTACGACTGGCCGTGTGAGCCCATTCTCTGAATGAGATCGCTTACCGGGACGCCCGCGAAGGCGGCCTTATAATCCCCCGGATGCTGAAAAATATCCATCAGCGCAATTAAACCGCCGTGACTCCATCCGGCAACACCCACACGGTTCGCATCAACAAATTCGTAATTCTCTATCATCCATGCCCGGGCCGCATTATTATCGTCAACTTCAAGACCGCCGTAATCTATTTGTTCATAGAAACTTTTGCCGTATCCGGTGCTGCCCCGGTATTCGGGAGCCACCACAATATATCCCTGCGCAACCATTTCGCGGATGATGTGAGTATGGTAGGTGGTAAAATCCGCGTGAACTCCGCCGTGGGGCATTACTATTAGAGGATACTTTTTGCTCCTGTCAATCTTTACCGGAATAAATGCATATGCCCAGAATTTGAGAGGATTGTTCGCGCCCATTGCCGTGGGATTGGGAATTTTAGCGGGCGGCGGACCCACAATGAAAACTTTTTCGATGTTGGCTACGTCGCCGACTTTGTTAAACCACTGGATATCGTCGATCGCTTTTGCGAGTTGAGAAAGCCTGTGATCAAGTTCTTCAAACTTTCTGTCAATCAGGTCGTTTGTGTTTTTCTCTTTTTCCTGTGCGACGCTGCCTGCCGGTAGAAGCAGGGAGAGCAGGAAAATGCAGACAAAATATTTCATTAATTTCATAGAGTGTCCCCGTTACGTTTGTAATGATTGTGCAAATTACATAGTAATATTTTCCTCTTCCAATTATTTTTTATTATCATTCAAATCATTATTCATAATTGTTGAACATAAATGAGCACTCAAACTGAAAAAATATTAAACGTCTTCATTGTTGGACCGGGAAAAGTCGGAAGTGCGTTCCTGAAATTAATTGGCGAACGGTCGGAATATCTTTCCCGACGGTATAATACTTTTATTAAAGTCGGCGGTTTAATGAACAGATCCGCAATGGTGTTCAACCCGGAGGGAATTGATGCGAATAACTGGAGAAACGAACTTCTAAATTCTTCACATGAACCTGATATCTTAAAGTTCATTGATAAAATTAAGGGTCTTAATTTAGATTCTCCCATAATTGTAGATTCTACTGCAAATGAGAGCGTAGTTAGATACTACAGAGATATTTTTAATTCGGGAATCTCGATAGTTACACCGAATAAAATTGCCAACACGCAAAGTTACGGTGAATATCTTTCCATGCGGGAAACCGCGGGTAAAAATAATGTTCACTTTAAATACGGGACTAATGTTGGATCCGCACTCCCTTTCATAAGCACACTTAAAGACATTGTCTCAAACGGGGATGAAATTTTAAAGATCGAGGGAGTCTTTTCGGGAACGCTCAGTTTTATTTTCAATTCTTTGAAAGAGAAGGACAGTTTCAGCGATATAGTCCTGATTGCTCGGGAGAGAGGATATACCGAGCCGGATCCGCGTGATGATCTCAAAGGACTTGATATGGCCCGCAAACTTTTGATATTGATAAGAGAATCGGGAATCCCGTTTGAGCTGAACGACGTCAGCATAGAGAAATTGATTTCAAGTGAAACTGAAAACGCCTGTTCGGTTGAAGAATTTTTCTTGAAATTGAAGCAGGAGGATGAAAAATTTATAGAACTCAAAAAACGTGCTGTGGCAAAAGACCGGGTATTGAGTTATATGGCTAAATATGAAAATGGTGTTGCGAAATTGTCTATTCAGGAGATCGGCGGGCGTCACCCGTTTTTTAATTTAATTGACAGCGAGAACATAGTGGCTTTCACAACAAAAAATTATTGGAAGAATCCCCTTACAATAAGAGGGCAGGGAGCCGGTGCAGATTTTACCGCGGTGGGAATTCTTTCCGACCTCTTAAGAATATCAAATTATTCCGGCTATAAATTATGAGTTCAAAAAGCATTAAAGTGGTTGCCAGCGCTACTGTTTCAAACGTGGGTCC
>JBAYWA010000250.1:0-3763 GCA_041674325.1 Melioribacteraceae bacterium
AAATCATCTCTTTCGGATGATTGAGCCAAGATGATGCTTTGGGCAGTGGCCGATAGGGTCAGTAGAAGTATAAATAGATTTATGATTCTGTATTTTATTATCACGATTGGATTAAAATTTTATTTTTTCTGAACGGAGTAAATAATTATAAGAGGGATCATAATATTTTCTATCCTGCAGCAGAATATATTTATTCGATCCCTTAAAAAAATTAATATCGCGTGTGAACCGGTCGGCAAACATAAGAGTTCCTTTAATTATTCCGGATTCCTTAACAGCCTGAAGAAAAAATGCCGAACACGAGGGAGCAAACGCGCAGTTATCACCGTCCAGGTCAGAGATAAAAAAGTCGTAGCTGTTTTTTAGACCGGATAGTATCGTCATCCCAAATCCGCTTCCGTCGGAATTATTCGAGTAAATCTTCACTGACTGATTTTCATACGATGCATCTTTGGCATCCCACCGTTCCCAGTCAGTTTGAGCAAAAAGCGGAGAGAAACTCACTAAAAAAGATATGTAGAGAATAAATTTCATAGACAGATCCCGCATTCTCTAACTAAAATAACCGCATTCAATCCTTCAACAATTCGCGGGCAATTACTATTCTTTGAATTTCCGAAGTTCCCTCATAGATTTCGGTAATTTTGGCATCTCTGAGATACCTCTCCACAAGATATTCCCTTACATATCCGTAACCGCCATGAATCTGTATCGCTTCCAGAGCGCACTCCACAGCAACTTTAGATGCATACAATTTAGCCATAGCCGATTCTTTAACATATTTTTTGCCGGCATCTTTTAACGCAGCCGCCTGCAGAGTAAGCAGTTTTGCCGCTTCTACTTTAGTCGCCATATCAGCCAATTTAAATTGAATTGCCTGATGATGGGCGATCTCTGTGCCGAAAGCTTTTCTGGTTTTAGAATATTTTGTTGCTGCTTCAAGAGATCCTTCAGCAATTCCGAGAGCCTGAGACGCAATTCCGATCCTGCCTCCATTTAAGGTGTTCATCGCAAAATTAAATCCCTTACCCACTTCCCAAATAATATTTTCCTCGGGCACCCTGCAATTTTCGAATGTCAGCGAGCATGTATCGCTGCTTCTGATCCCAAGTTTATCTTCTTTAACCCCGTGACCGAATCCCGGCGTTCCCTTTTCAACGAGAAAAGTCGTGATGCCGTGGTGAGCTTTTTCTTTATCTGTCTGGGTGACGACGAGAAAATAATCGGCGGATGTTCCGTTTGTAATCCAGTTTTTCATCCCGTTGATCACCCAATGATTGCCGTCTTTATATGCCGAAGTCTGCTGGCGGGTTGCATCGCTTCCGGCTTCCGGCTCAGAAAGAGCAAACGCACCGAGTTTCTCGCCACGGGCCAAAGGTTTCAGATATTTTTCTTTAATAAAATCGCTGCCCCATTTTTCCAGGCCATAACAGACAAGCGAATTATTTACCGACATGATTACACCGAGACTGGCATCGACTTTTGAAATTTCTATCATTGCCAGAACGTAACTAACCGCATCCAGACCGGCGCCGTCGTATTGTGGAGAAACCATCATCCCCATAAATCCAAGTTCACCAAGTTTTTTAACTATTTCCGCCGGGTAAGTGGCTTCGATATCGCGCTTTACGGCAGACGGTGCAATTTCAGATTGCGCAAATTCACGGGCTGTCTGCTGAATCATCAGTTGTTCTTCTGTGAAATCAAAATTCATTGGTTCTCCAAAATTTTATTTAATTTTTAATTTGAGTGCAAACTAAATAATGCCCCTCCAAATTTCAAACTTTCTTGCTAAAATTGAAATATAAAAAGAGATTGATTGAACAGATTAATTAAGTAAGTCCCTCATATTTCCATATTTTGTCTCTTTGTGTCTTCATGCCTATATTTGCATCGGATGATCAATCTATCAAAAAAAATAGAACTCAAAGGACTCACATTAACTGAATTGCAGGATTATTTCGTTTCAATGGGCGAATCAAAATTCCGCGCTCAGCAGGTATTCAATTGGATGTATAACCATCTTGCAACGGATTTCTCCGAAATGCAGAATATCTCAAAAGAGTTAAGACAGAAACTTTCGGTGAACTGCGGACTCACTACATTAAAATTGGAGACCATTCAGGATTCGGCAAGCAGCGGAACAAAAAAATATCTATTCTCCACCTCCGATAACCGCAAAATAGAATCGGTCGTCATTCCCGATAAGAACAGAAATACTCTCTGCATTTCGACTCAGGTAGGCTGTCCGCTCGACTGTAAATTCTGCGCGACCGGATTAATGGGATTTAAAAGAAACCTCTCACCCGGAGAAGTGGTTGATCAATATCTGCTCACGGCAAAAGAGTACGGCAAGGAGAATATTACAAATATAGTTTACATGGGGATGGGAGAACCGCTCCTCAATTACGAGACTACATTAAAGAGTGTTGAGATTTTTACTCACGAATTGACAAAAGGACTGAGTAGAAAGCGTATCACCATTTCTACCGCCGGAATTACCAATAAAATTATGGATCTGGCGGAGAGAAACCTGCGGGTAAAGCTTGCATTCTCACTGCATTCGGCATTTGAGGAGGTACGGACCAAAATAATGCCTATCAATAAAAAATATTCCCTGAAAGAAAATATTGATGCTCTGAAATTTTACGCAAAAAAAACTAAAACGCGCATCACTTTTGAGTACACAATGCTCAAAGATCTTAATGATACTGATAAGGATGTAAAAGCGCTGACTGCTCTATGCAGTTCCCTCCCATCTAAGATTAACATCATTCCTTTCAACAGTATAAGACACATGAATCCGGGAGGAATTTCGGCCGAACTTGAATCCACGTCTCACGAAAGAATTCATTTTTTTGCTGATAAACTCCGCAATAATAATATTACCGTGATGATACGTGAAACTCAGGGTGACGATATAGCGGCGGCGTGCGGACAACTGGCAGTTAAAAACCTCTAAACATCAGATAATTTCTTCAGACCATTCAAATAATCCCCGCGGAATTTCTTGTAAATGCGAAAAGAATTTTGAAATGGACAGAATCATATATCAGCCCGGTTATTTAATAAAATTTTTCAGGTCATCCGGAGTGTCAAAATCTTTTAATATCTGCGGATATCCACAATCCCATCTTTTCGTCCTGGTAATACCGTCATCGCGGATTAGTCTCAGATTAGAATCTGCGGATTTGGAGATGATTTTCTCAAATATTGTATTCCTGAACATTACGGGATGTCCATCTTTTCCGTCGAACACCGGCTGAATCCAATCGAACTCATCATCCCGCTGAGCGGTAAATTCTTTATAAAATTTTTCTTTATGGAACGGCTGGTCTACAAAATGGTAAAGAATCCAGTCCGAATCATTCAAAGTTCTTAAGCCGGCCTGGAGTGAAGTAAACATCCCTTTTTCATATTCAGAATTTATTACAATTTTCACCCGTGGGAAAAATGTACCCTCCAGGAATGCAAATTTTATCGTGTCTTCTATCTCCGTACTTTTATGACCGGAAACGATTGTGACAGTCTCGCATACATTAAGAAGTTTCTTCGTAATTGATACTATGAAAGGGTTGTCGTTATAATTAAGCAGGGGCTTGAATTCCCCCATCCTTTTGGAGAATCCCGCTGCAATCAGCAATCCGTTAATTTTCATCACTTATTTCTGAATCCATTCAGCATTACGACGACAATTCCAGATAATTGTCATCAGAAATTAGAAAGAAACCGCTCCCCCTTTATTTAATTTACTTTATTACAG
>JBAYWA010000251.1:0-3760 GCA_041674325.1 Melioribacteraceae bacterium
ACAATCTCGTTTATATTAACGGTGAATTGCATACCGGAAACAGATACGGGAGCAAGGATGTGTACGAAAGCTGGGAACCCCGTTTCGATTATTCACAGATTCCTATTGAACTTAAAAAAGGCGATAATGAATTTTTGTTTCAGGTCAGTGTTGGAAAATTTAAAGCGACTCTTATTCGCGCCGGAAGCGGGATTTTCTTCAACACAAAAGATGCTACACTCCCCGATCTTCTTGTGGGGAATCAGCCGGGGTATTTCGGGGCGGTTGTGGTGATTAATGCCACCAGTAAACCATTAGAGCACTCGTCTCTAATTGCTGCAAGTGTTTCGGGCGGTGAAGAGGCAACCCCCATAGATATCATTCAGCCGATGAGTATTAGAAAAATCCGTTTCGTTATTAAGGGAGAGAATTACACAAAGCCGGGCAGCGCTGAATACAATCTTAAGATAGTAGATAACGCATCAAAAAATATTCTCGCGGAATCAACAATTAATTTCAGGATCGTCAACCCCTCCGAGAATCATAAAGTTTGCTTCATAAGCAGGATTGACGGAAGCGTTCAGTATTATTCAGTAAATCCGGCATCGGACAACGATACTCTGCCGAAAGCTCTTTTTCTCTCTGTCCACGGCGCGTCAGTTGAAGCGATCAACCAGTCTGGCTCATATTTTCCGAAAAAATGGGGACACATTGTATCCCCCACTAACCGGAGACCTTATGGATTCAACTGGGAAGATTGGGGACGCATTGATGCGATGGAAGTTTACGATCTTGCACTAGGTTCATTAAACATAGACCGGAACAGAGTTTATCTTACCGGTCATTCAATGGGGGGACACGGTACGTGGCATCTAGGAGCCACCTTCCCGGATAAATTTGCGGCAATAGGCCCCAGCGCCGGCTGGATAAGTTTCTGGTCATATAGAGTCCGGGAAAAAAATGAAAATCCATCCGAAATGGAAAAGGTGATTATGCGTTCCGCTAATTCAAGCGATACATATGCCCTTGCTGAAAATTACAAACAGCAGGGAGTCTATGTTATTCACGGCGCTGATGACGATAATGTGCGCGCATCCGAAAGCCGCAATATGATTGAGCATCTGAAAAAATTCCACAGCGATTTTATTTATCATGAACAGCCTGGAGCCGGACATTGGTGGGACAATTCCGATGATAACGGCGCCGACTGCGTAGACTGGGCGCCTCTGTTCGATTTCTTTGCGCGTCATTCTATTCCTCAAAAAAACATGGTGCGCGAAATTGACTTTATTACAGCGAGTCCTGGTATTTCAGCGCGCAATCATTGGGTATGGATCCACTCTCAGATCAAACAGTTTAATATGAGCAGAATCTCTATCCGGCTCGATCCGGGGAAAAACCGTTTAGTCGGGAAGACAGAAAATATCGCCCGGCTTAAATTTGATTCATCGGTTATGGATCCCGCTAGACCTCTATTAATTGAATTGGACGGTCAGTTATTAACTACTGATGCATCAAAAAGTTTTTACGAGGGAATCTGGCTTGGAATTGATGAAGGGAAATGGCGCGTGCTTGACAGCACCGCTATAAGCGGAATCGCGAAACACCCGGCAAGATACGGCATGTTTAAAAGCGCGGTCAATAATAATGTGGTATTCATTTACGGCACAAATGGAGATGAGGCGGAAAATGAGTGGGCGTTTCAGAAAGCCCGCTATGATGCAGAACAGTTCTGGTATCAGGGAAACGGGTCTATTAAGGTGATAAGCGATAAACAGTTTAACAGGAAAGATTATCCGGCTAATAATTTTTTGATCTACGGGAATTCGGAGACAAACCTTGCATGGAATATACTGCTGGGCGATAGTCCGGTTCAGATCAAAAAAGGGAAAGTCAGAATCGGCTCAAAAGAATTCAGCGGAAAAGATCTCGCCTGTCTCTTTGTAAGACCGGTTAAGGGGAGTGATTATAATACAGTCGGAGTTGTTTCGGGAAGCGGACTAGAGGGGATGAAACTGACCGACAGACGGCTTTATCTGCAGCCGGGGTATCCGTTTCCGGATCTGATGTTGTTCGACGGAACTTTTACTTCAAAAGGAATCGATGGAGTTAAATCCGCCGGCTATTTCGGTCTTGACTGGACGGTTGAAAACGGTGAGTTTGTCTGGAGCGGCTCAAAATGAAAAAAATATTGTTGGTGATATTTCTCTTGGTCCCTGCCGCATCCTCTAATTCGCAGAATAAAATTTTTCCTCAGCCAAAGATAGAATTCAATCCGCCGCATTATATCTGCTATAGAACGGATACACCTATAATTGTTGACGGAAAACTGGATGATAAAATCTGGGAGGATGCCGAATGGACTCTATATTTTCTTGATATCGAAGGAAATCTGAAAATGCGTCCCCGCTTCAAGACCCGCGCAAAAATGCTATGGGATGATGAATACTTCTACATTGCGGCACAGCTTGAAGAACCAGACCTGTGGGCGACACTTAAGCAACGGGATACAATAATTTTTTATGACAACGATTTTGAAGTCTTCATAGATCCGGACGGAGACACACACAGTTATTACGAACTTGAGATAAATGCTTTGAAAACAGTATGGGATCTTTTTCTAGTGAAGCCATACCGTGATTCCGGGGGCAAACAGGCAGCATTTAATTCGTGGGATATAACGGGTCTAAAACTGGGCATAGAACTTAAAGGAACAATAAATAATCCCGGTGATGTGGATGAATGGTGGAAGTGCGAAATCGCAATTCCATGGAAAAGTCTGAGAGAGAGTTTTTCTGTGCAGAACACACCAAAAGCCGGAGAACAATGGCGGGTAAATTTTTCCCGCGTCGAATGGAAATTAAAAAACATCAATGGTAAATATCAGAAAGAGACCGATCCGGCTACGGGAAAAACATACCCCGAGGACAACTGGGTCTGGGCACCTACCGGATTAATCAATATTCATTACCCCGAAATGTGGGGCTTCGTTCAGCTTTCGGATATAATGGCGGGAAGAGGAAAAGATAAATTCAGCTGGAACGGGGATGAAAACGCAAAATGGGCCCTCAGAAAAATTTATTATAATGAGAAGAGTTATTTCATGAATAATCAGAAATATACCGACGATCTTTTGAAACTTGATCTGCCGGAAATGAAAATTGAAGGTTTTATCTGGCCGCCGGAAATAGAAGCCGCTTCAAATATCTTTGAAGCACGTTTGATGAGCGCCGATAACAAAAGAATTATCTCAATTAAAAATGACGGCGAGATTTCGATTCAAATAAAATAACGGATTAATTTATGACATCGAGAAGAGATTTTATTAAAAAAAGCGGACTCGCGTTCGCCGGTATCACAATTGGGAAAGACCTGCTTGCGGGTGAACCGGCGGGTAAATTGAATTCATCTGTAATTACCAGGGGCTTCGAGAGCCGCCGCCCCGAACCAGGCGCAAGAAAATTCATCAGCGATTCGGTTGAAGCAAAAATTGCCGAAGTCAAAAAAGATATCGCCGATCCCGAGCTTTCCTGGCTGTTCGAAAATTGCTATCCGAACACGCTCGATACAACCGTTTCTCATAAAATCATAGGAGGCAAACCGGATACTTTTGTTATTACCGGAGATATTAACGCAATGTGGCTTCGCGATTCTACGGCACAGGTATGGCCATATCTTCCATTGACTGTGGATGATAAAAAATTGCGCGGCCTTATTGCCGGAGTGATCAACCGGCAGACAAGATGTATACTTCTCGATCCGTATGCCAATGCTTTTAATG
>JBAYWA010000252.1:0-3729 GCA_041674325.1 Melioribacteraceae bacterium
GAACAGAATGATCTTTTCCAGCTTGCCTCTAAAACGCTTCTGGGATTCAGGGGACTGTATGAATTTAACAGGGAAACAACGCTCGGGTTCTCTTTCCTGAACTTGAACCAGCAGACTCTCAGCGACAAAGTGAGAATCGGGGAAGAACCGTTAAACAATTCCATTTACGGAGCGGATTTTAAAACGAACATCAATCTGCCGTTCATTACCAAAGCATTGGACAAAGTTATCTCTACCGGCGCGCCCTCCTCTTTCTCTATGACGGCGGAATATGCCTATATGAGTCCCGATCCGAATACAAAGAAAAGTACAATATCGAGTGACGGTGGAAGAAGTATAGCCTATGTTGATGATTTTGAAGGAGCAAAGAGGATAATTCCTCTCGGAATGGGTTACGGTCAGTGGCGTGATATAAGCGTCCCGCTTGATTTGCCATATATCGGAACGCTTGATCAGTTTGATCAGGATTTTCAAAAAGATGTTCAGATGAACTATAAAGCAAAAACATACTGGTTCAATAGAACACCTTCCGATGTTACAATTAAGGATATTTACGGCGAAAGGAAAAAAGCGGCGCCGGACGGATCATTGCTTCAGGCACTCGATCTCGTTTTTGACCCGGTCAAGCCCGGGGCATACAACTGGGAACCGGATCCTAATTTTGTCGCCAATAATTTTAAGAACTGGGGCGGTTTTATGAAAACCCTCTCTTCGACCGCGAATAACCTCGTCGAGGAGAATATCGAATTTATCGAATTCTGGCTTAACACTACCGATTCTCCGAAGGATATGAAAATTAATATCGATCTCGGACAGATCAGCGAGGATGTGATACCGAACGGTAAGCTGGATACTGAAGATAAAAATTCGAACGACCTTGTTGATGAAGGAGAGGATACAGGTATTGACGGGGTAAAAGATTTCCAGGAACCCTTCTATGATGCTGGCAATCCTGATCCCAGCCGCGATAATTATTCGTTTCAGCTTACGCAAAATTCCGATTATTCTCTTGTTAACGGCGGTGAGGGCAATGCGGTTTCATCGGATCAGTCAAGACTTCCTGATTCGGAAGATCTGAACAGAAATTTTACCCTTGACCGCGTGAATAGTTATTTCCGTTACGTCATTCCGCTGGATACTAACAGAGCTGTGAATAAATTCATTCAGGGAGGAGGCGGAAATTCGAACTGGTATCTTTTCAGAATTCCGCTCAAGGACTATGTGGATAAATACGGTGACCCTAGTTTTTCCGTTGTTGAATTTATTCGGGTCTGGATTTCGGATGTAAGGCAGCCGGTTCATCTCAGATTTGTTGAGATGAATCTGGTGGGAAATCAGTGGCAGAAGGTTTTAACCCCTCCCAAAGTAACATTGGCGGATACTGTACTCACTGTATCGACTATAAACGTGGAGGATAATCCGGAATATATTTCGCCTCCCGGAGTGTTCCGTGAAAAAGATAGGACACAACCTAATTATGATATATTAAAAAATGAGCAGGCGCTTAATCTGATCATCAAGAATCTGGATGACGGCGACAAGCGGGAAGTTGTAAGATATCTCTTCCAGCCGCTGGATGTTTTCAATTACAAAGAGATGAAGCTTTTCATACATTCCGATAAAAATGAGCTTCCGGGATCGGTTTCATTCTATGATTCCTCAAAAGCAAATAATTACGCTTCCGAAGTTTATCTCCGGTTCGGCTCCGATTCCACAAACTATTATGAATACCGTCAGCCTGTCCGTTATAACTCCGATCTCTCGAATAATGGATGGGATGAAGTGAGTCTTGTCTTCGCGCAGCTCACTGCCATAAAACAAAAACGGGATGCCGATTCCACCGCTTCAAAGGCTGTATACACGATTGATGTGCCCGGAAAGACAGGGCATACGTACGGTGTACGCGGCGCGCCGACTCTTACAAGAATCACTTTTTTTACAATAGGAATCGTGAATCCGATAGACAAGGGAACACCCGGAGAAATGATTTCGGGAAGTGTATGGGTGAATGAATTGCGCGTGCTGGAAGCAGATGCGACACCTGGCTGGGCTTACAGCGCTGTCGCTTCACTCAAACTTGCTGATCTCTTAAATATTACGGGTAATATCAACCGGAGAGATCCCAATTTCCACTCCCTCGCAGAACGGTTCGGAAAGAGGGAAGATCAGCTTGCGTGGGGCGTTGCCGTAGATCTTGATGTTCTTAAACTTCTTCCGGTTAATCTCGCCGGAAGCAATCTCAGAATTTCTTATTCGAGAAACGAACAGAAAACAGATCCGCTTTACACGCCAGGTACCGATATTAAAATATCCGAAGCTCAAAATCAGCTTCGTCAATCGATGATAGAAAGAAATGTTGATCCGGTAGAGATTGAAAAAGCCGTTGAGCAGCTGAAAGAATACTCTCAGACAGAAAATATCTCGGAAACCTGGGCTGTTTCAAATATGAAGATTAAGATCCCAACTGAACTGTGGTACATTAAAGATACTTTTAACAATCTGAGTTTTTCATTCAATTATAATAAGACAACCGGCAAATCTCCTACAGTGCTCAGGACCGATAACTGGATTTGGAATGCCAGCGCTAATTACGCTGTCAATATGAGCCCCGAACTTTATTTTAAACCGGTCGATATCCCGCTGATAGGAAGCCTGTTCGATATCTTCTCAGATTACCGCGAAATGAAGATATTTTTCACGCCGCAGTCGGTTACTTCTCAGGTTACGGCTAGCAGAAGAAGAGCATTTACTCAGAATAGAAACCTGACTACATCGACCGCACCGAGTATAATTCGCGATTTTACTTCTACAAGAGGCGCAGGATTCAACTGGAATTTAACCGAAGGCGGATTCCTTAACCTGTCTCTCAATTACAACTTCGACGTATCTTCCACTTATGCTAATCTGCTGACAATCGATAAGGATATTGAGAGAAGCGAAAGTGAAATCTGGCACGATATATTTAACGGAAACCTCTTCGGGAAGGATTATCTATACAAACAATCATTGGATCTCAGGACTAATCCCAAACTTCCCAGAATTTTCGATTTGAACCGTTATATCACTCTTAGCGGCAGTTACTCCGCTGGATACAACTGGCAGAATAATTTTACACAGGCATCATTAGGAAGAAGCGCCGGTTATTCTAACAAAATTTCGATGGGTTTCTCCATCAGGGTTAAATCAATTTTTGCTCCTTTATTTAAAGAGGAACAGCGAGTAACTCCCGCGGCTCCGGCGCAGCAGACAGGCAAAATTGGAGGACGCGGAAGAACCCGCTCTGCTCAGCAGCAGAATATTCCGGAAAATTCGGATGTTATTAAACCGGTAGTTCAGGATTCCGCGGTTACTGTAGCGGATTCCTCCGAGGTAGCACTCGTCGACTCTGTAAAAGGTCCAAGCACTGTTCAAAAAACTCTCGAGTATCTTAAACTTGGTCTTAAATGGATACTCCTGGATTACGATAATATTTCGGTTAACTTCTCACAATCTAGTTCTTATGTAGGCGGAGGGCTTTCGGGAGAGGGGACGGGATTCAATAATTTCTGGGGATTCAGACAGAGCGATTCAAAAGGTCCTTCAAGAATGTTTATGCTCGGATTCTCGAACAATCCGGGTCCGCGTGCGCCTATGGGAAATTTGCAGGACAGCTATACTCAGAAGAATGATCTGACATTCAAAACACAGCGCCCCCTTTGGGAAGGAGCTCAGCTGGATCTGAATTGGACA
>JBAYWA010000253.1:0-3728 GCA_041674325.1 Melioribacteraceae bacterium
CTCAAACGCCTTGAAACCGATTATATAGATTTATATCAGATCCACTGGCCGGATCCGAATGTTCCGATAGAAGAATCGTGGAATACGATGGCGGATCTCCGGAAAGAGGGAAAAGTGCGCTATATAGGCGTGAGCAACTTTGATGTTCCGCTTCTTGAGAGATGTATGAAGATTGCGCGAGTGCAGTCTCTCCAGCCTCCTTTCAGCCTTCTGAAGAGAGACTATGAAGAATCAGTGCTGCCGTACTGTCTTCAAAATGAGATCGGGGTTGTGGCATACAGTCCGATGCAGGCCGGTCTGTTAACCGGAAAATTTGATTTGAAGAAGGTGGCTCAGGACGACTGGCGTCGGGACAGTTCATTCTGTAGAGAGCCGTATCTCTCTAAAGCGATGGAATTTGTAGAAATGCTTAGACCGATAGCTGAAAGTTCAGGAAAAACAGTGGGACAGCTTGCCGTAGCGTGGGTGCTTCAGAATCCATCGATGACAGCGGCAATTGTAGGCGCGCGTACCGAAAAGCAGGTTGAAGAGAATGCGGCGGCAGACGGTTATAAGTTGAGTAAAGAGGAAATTGAAAAAATCGGGAATATTTTGATTGAAGCGGGACTTTAAAAGCAGTGTTTAGTGATTAATGATGAGCGTTGAGTGAACGAGAATTCAGAGTCCATAACAGAGTAAATCGAAATATAGTCTGAATTTAATTACTTGTGTCTTTTTGATTTATAATTTTTTACGGGTAATTCTTAATTTGAAATAATCTTAGATGCATTTGCTTCTATAAGCCTCTCTGAGTTATTTTTACAAATTAGATACATGGCGCGTTCGTCTAGTGGTCCAGGACGCCGCCCTCTCAAGGCGGAGATCACGGGTTCGACCCCCGTACGCGCTACTTTAGAGGCTGTTTCAAACGTAGTTATTATATAGAATTATCCCCGGTTATTCTATTAAGAGATTACTTTTGAGACAGCCTCTTTTTTGTTATCTTAAATAAACAATATGGCACGTTTCGAAAAACATATCTTTATCTGTGAAAACCGAAGGGATCCAAATGATCCACGCGGGTGCTGCCTGGAAAAAGGGTCGGCGGAAATACGTGATCTCTTTAAAAAAAGACTCAAAGAACTCGGACTCAATTCTAAAGTGCGCGCCAACGGCGCTGGTTGTCTGGATGCCTGCAGCCATGGTCCGTCAATTGTTGTATACCCGGAGCAGGTCTGGTACGGCGGTGTAATGGCCGAAGATGTTGAAGAGATAATACAGAGCCACATAATAGATAATAAGCCGGTGGAAAGATTGTTCATTAAAGAGAAAAGATTTCTGAACGATGGCTGATTTGAAAGATAAAAAACGGGCTAAAAAAATATTTGATCTTCTGTCGAAAGAATATCCCGCAGTACGTCCGGCTCTTGAATACGGGTCGGCATTCGAACTATTAATCTCAACAATCCTTTCTGCGCAGTGCACCGATGAGCGGGTGAATTTAGTAACGGAGAAACTTTTCAAAAAATACCGGAAGCCGGCGGATTATATAAACGTTCCCGCTGCCGAGCTTGAAAAAGATATCTTCTCTACTGGATTCTACCGGATGAAAGCTAAAAACATTCAGAGCTGCTGCGCTCAATTGATCGAAAGGCATAAAGGTAAAGTGCCGGAGGATTTTGACGAACTGACGATGCTTTCCGGAGTTGGAAGAAAAACCGCTTCGGTAGTTGCTGGAAACGCATTCGGAATACCCGCGATAGCCGTCGATACTCATGTAAAAAGACTGTCCAATTTACTGGGATTCATTAAATCGGATGATCCCGAAAAAATAGAGTACAGATTAAAAGAACTTCTGCCGGAGGACTACTGGATCAACGCTTCGCACTGGCTTGCTGCTCACGGAAGGAATATCTGTTTCGCGCGGAAGCCTGATTGCGCAGGGTGCGTACTCGGAGATGTATGTCCCTCCTTCAATCCTGTTCCCCAGAAAAAAGGAGTTAAAAATGAGCGGTGATATAATGCGGGAAAGAAATTACTGTTTGGGGATTCTTAAAGAGTTTACAAAGAATGACAGTTTATTGAAGCACGCATTTGCCGTTGAGACCTGCATTAGAGCTTATGCCGAAAAATTCGGCGAGGATATTGAATACTGGGGCAATGTTGCGCTCCTGCACGATTTTGATTATGAAATGTATCCCACCGCGGAGGAACATCCATTTAAAGGGAATGAGATACTTAAGGAAAAGGGATTCGATGAAGATTTCCGGAATGCCATCATGTCACACGCAGATTATGCCGGTATTCCGCGGGATACTCTATTAAAAAAGACTCTGGCCGCGTGCGACGAGCTTGCTGGATTTATTACGGCGGTGGCATATGTTCGTCCGAGCAGATCCGTTGATGATGTGGAAGTGAAATCTGTGATAAAAAAGATGAAGGATAAAGCATTTGCGCGGGCGGTGAGCAGGGACGATATTACCAACGGCGCAAAAGAACTCGGAATTCCGATTGAAGCGCATATTCAATTCTGCATCGATGCCATGAAGAAAAATAAAGAACTGCTCGGTTTATGATTAAGTATATTAGCTTGGTTATAAGGGGAGAAAGAGCGGTCGCGGGGCAGGAAAATAGAGGCAAATTTGCCCCTATATGCCGGAAGAAGAATATTTTTAATGGACTTGACAACTGGCGCTATCTTCCCTAAATTTTGCACTGTTAAATCGGAGAAAAATTATAGAGAGTTTGTTTACCGCTTTTGAATTCAATTTACCGGAATATTTTTTAAAACTAATTTAATCTTTCAATTGCGTGATGAAAACTAAATTCTCTTTATTGTTTCTCTTTTTTATTTTAAATCTGACAGTATCCGCCCAGGATATAAGAGTTTTATCGTCCGATTTAAACTCAATAATCATCGAATATAAACCGATCTACGGCGATACCGTTCGTATCTTCTCGCAAGGTGAGCAATTTTTAAGGATAAATCTCCTTGGCGGAATCTCTGATTTCAGTCTGAAACCCGGGGCTCCGCAGTTCCAATTCCGCTCTCTTAATATAGGGGTCCCCTCCGAAACCGGGAATACAATTCAGATGATCAGTTCCGACTTTTCAATCCTTGGCGGTAGATATGTGCCGGTTCCGCAGCTGGAAAAGGACACTCTCGGAACTATCCAGAAATATGTTGCCGGCGCTGAGTATGGCTCCTCCTCATTTGCAGATCCAGTTTCTTTCGGAGAATTCGGACTGATGAGAGAACTTCCTGTTCAGACTGTCAGGATTAGTCCAATTCAGTTTGACGGCTCCTCCAACACGATAAGAGTCTACACCAGATTACTATTTAAAATTTCGTATGCGCCGGCAGTTTCTGGAAGAGAGCAGATAAGTGACGATCTGCTTCAATCCGCTGTGATAAACTGGGATTCGGCAAAGAATTGGGGATTCTCACAGAGCAGACTTCGGAAAACCTCAAATTCGGTTTTTGCTGATGGCGACTGGTATCGTCTGGAAACTCCCGAAGAAGGTATCTACAAAATTGAGAGATCTTTATTACAGACGCTCGGCGTTGATGTAAATAATCTGGATCCGAGGAAGATAAAAATTTTCGGATACGGCGGATATTCACTGCCCGAAGAGATATCTCTCTCAAAAAGCAGCGGTCCGGTTGAGAATGCCATTATAGTGACAGGTGAAAGTGACGGAAGATTTGATGCCGGAGATTACATTTTATTCTACGGCCGACCACCCGA
>JBAYWA010000254.1:0-3711 GCA_041674325.1 Melioribacteraceae bacterium
CCTATCCACGCGGGAATTATAGAACCGGGGCATTTCAGATTCCAGTGCCACGGCGAGATGGTTTATAATCTGGAAATCAATCTGGGCTATCAGCACCGGGGTGTTGAAAAATTATTCCTTCAAACAGATCCGTCACAGAGAATAATTTTGTCGGAATCTATTGCGGGAGATACAACAATAGGTCACACCTTTACTCATTGCCATGCGGTCGAAAGTCTCTCGCAGACACAATTGAGTCTGCGTGCAAAGATCATAAGAACTGTTGCCGCTGAAATTGAAAGAGTCGCGATGCACTTGTCGGGGCTCGGGGGAATAGCAAATGATATCGGGTTTGCGCTCCCCTCATCATCCTACGGTAGATTGCGCACGCTTGCTATTAACAGTCTGGCTTATTTAAGCGGTTCCAGATTTGGCAGAGGATTGTTTGTTTACGGCGGAATCCGTTACAATGTGAATAGTGAAATATTGAAAAATGTGCTCGCTAATCTGAAGATAATTCAGAATGATGTTCATCTGATTAACGAATATATGTTCTCTTCAGTCGGAGCACTTTCAAGATTTGAGGAAACAGGAACCTTAAGTAAAGAACTTGCAGTAAGCCTGGGTATGGTGGGACTGGCGGCTCGCTCCTGCGGAATTGAAGAAGATGTGAGAATTCATTTCCCATACGGTGCATATCGGTATAGCCCTGTCTCAATGATAACCTTATCAAGCGGAGATGTATTCGCGCGCGCGCGGTTGCGTTCGCTGGAAATCGATGAGGCTTTGCGGTTTATATTTGAACAACTGGAAAATCTTCCGGACGGAGAGATAAAAACAGAAGCCGGTAAGATTGTTCCTGATGCAGGTGTGATTTCGATGACCGAAGGATGGCGCGGCGAGATAATACATATTGCATTTACAGGTCAGGGGAGAGAACTGATGAATTATAAGATTAAGGATCCTTCGTTCAATAATTGGTATGGACTATCGTTAGCTTTGCGTGAAACTGCCATTTCGGATTTTCCGCTATGCAATAAAAGTTTTGATCTATCTTATGCCGGACACGATTTGTGAAATGAATTTTATTCCGGTATTGAATGGAGTAATTGAAATTCCGGCGGACGCGGGGAACTGAAAATAATTAATGTAATTATGTTTTACTTAGACTGAACTTTAAAAAATATAAATATTTATGAATGATGCAATTAGGATAAGAATACTTCAGGGTGATCCGATTATACACGACGTTAAAAATGCGCCGATGCCGGAATTATTCAGAGGACTCCCTTCTATTGAAGCTAAATCCTGCCCCGAGGGGTGTCAAAAATGTAAAAATATATGTCCGACAAATGCGATCACTCTGAATCCCGTAAGCATCGATATGGGATTATGTGTATTCTGCCCTTTATGCGAGGAATCCTGTCCCGACAAAATTATTCACTTTACAAATAACTGTCATACTGCCGCTGAGTGCAGGGAAAAATTAATTATTAATGACAAGGTGAAAGAAATTTCGCCGGAAAAGGCATCTGAGAAGATCAGAAAGTATTTTGGACGATCTCTGAAACTGAGACAAATCTCTGCGGGGGGATGCAACGGCTGCGAACTTGAATTGAATGCGTTGAACAATGTTAATTTTGATATGGGGAGGTTTGGAATTGAATTTGTTGCCTCGCCCCGTCACGCCGATGGTATAGTAATTACCGGTCCAGTTACAGGAATTATGAATAAGCCGATAGAACTCTGTTTTGATGCTGTCCCTAATCCCAAGTTAATTATTCTTGTCGGTACATGTGCAATTTCAGGCGGTATATTTCAAAACTCAAATGAACTGGAAAGAAAATTCATCCGGGAAAATAAGATCGACCTGTTTGTTCCGGGCTGTCCTCCCCATCCTCTTACGTTTATAAACGGATTGCTTGAGTGGCTCGATAAATAATTTTTTATTCCCATTTTAGGGATTTGACCGGCAGGTATTTAGTGACTTTGTCTAGTTAGCTTAAGAAAATTGTGATTCCTGTTACTTTGCTAGTCGGAAAAATTTACTATATTAAATTCAGGTCAGATTCAAAATCGTAGGTTAAACGTATTTCCCTTGGATGAAAGGAGAGGGAATTAATTAATTTCGGAGGGCGCAATGAAACGATTTCAAACTGTATTAACTCTGCTATTCATCTTTGTTTTTTCGGTTTCTTCATTTGCCGAGATCGAACCGAATAATTCCTATCAGACAGCAAATACTCTTTCTCCAAATGGATCAGAATCAGGTTCTCTTAATGAAGGAATCCCCCAGGCCTCATATGATCCCGATGATTTCTTCAAAGTAACATTCTCATCCGACGGAGCCTGGTACGTAACTACAACAAGCTCATCCGGAGTGGAGATTGACCTCTTTATCATCGATGTAAACGGCTCAACGCAAATCGCCTCAGGACTCAGGTACGGAACATTCGAATCCGTCTACAGGGTTGACCTGAAAGCGGGTACATATTATGTGAGAGTTTACCGCGCGAGCGGAACCGGCACATACTCTCTTACTTCAAGGTTCACATCGGCGCCTTATTCAAATGACATTGAAGCCAATGATACTTATCAGACGGCGCTTATGCTCAGCCCGAGTGCGCAGACTACAGGACATATCAGATATTATTCGAACGGAAGCACAGATTGGGATGATTTTTATAAAGTTGTCATTCCCGATGACGGAAGTCTGACGATCGATACTCAGTCGGATTCGGCGGATATTGATGTTTACCTGATTGACGTGAACGGAGCCACACAGATAAGATCGGGGACCGCATACGGATTAACCGAACATGTACAGTTTCCGAATTTATCACCCGGAACATATTATATCCGTCTCTACGGGGCCGGCAATAAGCAGGGCGCTTATACACTCTCAACTGTATATGTTGAGACGGCATTTAACGGCGTTACTACGAACGACGCGGAAAAGAATGACTCCTATTCCACGGCAGTATCATATTTTAATTTTGGTATTACAGGAACATCCTCTAACTACGGACATCTGGGATTTTACACCGACAGCTATACTGATAATGACGATTTCTGGGTGCTGCAGACCACGGGTGACGGTAAAGTAGTGATTAGAACCGAATCCAATTCCACACTCGATATAGATCTGTATCTCATTGATGTAAACGGCTCTACTCAGATATCGAGCGGTTCCGCATATGGAAGCAGTGAAACCTTGACATTCAGCAGTCTGGCGGCAGGCAAATATTATATCCGCGCCTACAAAGCAAGCGGATACGGTTCTTACCAGATCACATGTGAATTCACCGCGCCCTCGCTTTCTAACGATTCCGGAAGCAATGATGGTTTTTCATCCGCTCTGACTATAAATGTTGAAACTAAAATGACCGGTCACCTTGGATACTATTCGAATGGCGTAACTGATTACGACGATTATTACATTTTCACTCTTCCGGCTGATTGGGATTCTCTCTATGTAAGAACCGATTCCGAATCGGCGCTCGATATTGATCTTTATCTTTATAACAGCTCTCAGGTTAATATAAATACAGGATATGCGTACGGAACAAAAGAAGTTGTAAAGAGGGGTTCTTCTTCCGCGGGGACTTATTATATCAGGGCATATAGAAGTTCAGGCGCTGGCGGGTATGCCATAAAAGTCTCAAACCGTTACATGGCAAATCCGCTTACCGATGTTAAAGAAAAGAAGGATGAGCTGCCGGTTTCTTATTC
>JBAYWA010000255.1:0-3697 GCA_041674325.1 Melioribacteraceae bacterium
AACAACATTAGTTGACCAAATTTTAAAGCAGTGCAGCGTTTTCAGAAAAAATCAGGTAGTCCGTGAAAGATTTTTAGATTCAAACGATCTGGAAAGAGAACGCGGTATAACGATTCTTGCCAAAAACATAAGCATCCCCTACAAAAATTTTAAGATCAATCTTATAGATACCCCGGGTCACGCGGATTTCGGCGGTGAAGTTGAACGGGTTCTGAAGATGGCTGATGGAGTTCTCCTACTGGTTGATGCATTCGAAGGACCGATGCCCCAGACGCGTTTCGTACTTGAGAAAGCGCTGGCGCTCCACCTGAAACCGATTGTAGTGATAAATAAAATTGACCGGCCGGACAACCGTCCGGTAGAAGTGCTTGACGAGATTTACGATTTATTCATCGATCTCGACGCTCACGAAGATCAGCTCGATTTTCCGGTTATCTACGCAAGCGGACGTCAGGGGTGGGCAATTAAAAATCTTGAGGACAGCAGAGATAACATTAATCCCCTGCTTGAATCCATCATAAATGACCTGCCGGCTCCCCCGGTTCTCGAAGGGACTACACAGATTCAGGTGACTTCTCTGGATTACAGCGATTATGTGGGAAGAATCGGAATTGGAAGGGTTTTTCGCGGAACTCTTAACAGAACAGAAAAATTATCTATAATTAAAAGAGACGGTTCTATACAGGAAACTGTTCCGAAGCAAATATTCATCTTTGACGGACTTGCCCGCGTGGAAGTTGACGAAGTTCAGTGCGGCGATATCTGCGCGATTGTAGGGATCGACGGAATTGACATCGGTGATACAATATGTGACGCTTCCAATCCGGAACCGCTCGAAATTATATCGATAGATGAGCCGACAATTAGCATGACATTTACCGTCAACAATTCGCCTTTCTACGGCAGAGAGGGAAAATACGTCACGTCGCGCCAGTTGAGGGAAAGACTCTACAAGGAACTGGAACATAACGTCGCCTTAAAAGTACACGATACCGCCTCCCCCGATTCCTATAAAGTATCCGGAAGAGGAATTCTGCATCTCTCTATATTAATTGAAAATATGCGTAGAGAGGGATATGAACTTCAGATCCGGGAACCGAAAGTTATTTACAAAGAAATCAACGGGAAAAAGGCGGAACCGATAGAAATTCTTGTTGTTGATGTTCCGACAGAATCTGCGGGAAAAGTAATTGAGCTTGTAGGGCAGCGCCGCGGCGAAATGATAAAGATGGAGAATAAAGGAAATCTGCAAAAACTGGAATTCCATATTCCCACACGCGGAATAGTAGGACTCCGGACAAAAGTATTAACAGCCACATCGGGCGAAGGAATTATGCACCATCGGTTTTTCCAGTACGAATACTTCAAGGGAGCAATAAATAAAGTTACCAACGGAGTAATGATCTCTATGGATGAGGGTCCCGCTACGGCTTATTCCATTGATGCTCTGCAGGACAGAGGCAAATTTTTTATCGATCCGGGCGATGTTGTTTATAAGGGACAGATAATTGGCGAGCACACAAAAGAAAACGATATTGAAGTGAATATTCAGAAGGGGAAAAAATTATCCAATATGCGCGCTTCAGGATCCGACAAAGCCGTAAAGATCACACCGGCAATAAAATTTTCGCTCGAAGAAGCATTGGAATATATTCACGATGACGAGCTCGTTGAAGTCACTCCAAAGTCGATACGGCTCCGGAAACTGTATCTGGACACAAATGACAGAAAGAGATATAATCTTGGAAAAACAGTTTGATTTCTCGAAATAGTAATTTAAGTTGAGGTTAGGAAATTTCTGCTGCAGTCGGCAGGGATAAATCAATATCAAAAGGAGAGCAGTACGGTATGGAAAAAGGAACAGTAAAATGGTTCAATGACAAAAAGGGTTTTGGTTTCATCACACCTGAATCCGGACCAGACGTTTTCGTTCATCATTCAGCAATCCAGGCGGATGGATTTAAATCTCTTGCTGAAGGGGACAAAGTTGAATTTGAAATTGTAAACGGCGCAAAAGGACCCGGAGCGGCCAACGTAAAGAAAATATAAACATCACCCAGACTTTAGCCTGATCAACAGGAAAAAGCAGACAGACCCCTGTCTGCTTTTTTATTTTTAAATGTATTGACAAGATAGAATGATAAAAGTAATTTATTCCCGCGCATTCAACCGGCAATATTTTTCCGGCCGGGTGTATTGAAATTATATATGATAGGCGGCGAACAGATATTTTTATTTCGTTTTAGATAAAACGGCTTCTAATAAAATTACCGGATTATCAGAGTATTCCAAATACGGTAGAACTGAATCATTTATCCGATTGATAAAGATTTTGATAAAGTTTTTCTCATTCAAATAAGCACGGAAGGCTGGAATGATAAATCGCGCGAAAAACATATTAACTTTTTTATCCCTTTCTTTCCTGCTCTCCTGTGCGCCTAAAAATCATGTGATAAATAAAGAATATCTTGAAAAAAAGATAAACGGGGCTAATCTTGTAATTCCCCGGGTTGACGAGGTGAATTTTCATCAATTCTCGGAGATATTCAACGGACCCGAGATAAAAAAGATAAAGAATGATTTTTCGCTCCTTCTCAGCAGCGAACTTAAATACGAACTCAAATCCGTTTCAAATTTTTCGGAGATAATATACGCGTCGTTCAAAGCAAAACCTGAATTTGAATCGAAAGAATTTAATCTTGACGGAAAGGGAAACATCTCTTTCCAGCTGCCCAGGAATCCGATAGAATCTGATATAGCTGAAAATCTTTTTATTCTTTTCCTGGAAGATATTACACTATCAATTGAGAATAAGGAAAACGACTCTTCGGATCCGGCGAAGCACTATTCAGTTTCAACAACACCCGGCGATGAAACAGTTCTTAATCCCGTACGGCTTCATAATAAAACTTTAGTCATGAAACTTAATTACTGTCTGTATGATAACGGTAACGGAAATGTTGTCTCATTCGGAACGTTCTCTTCCGATCATAAATTTATGGAGAACAGCATTGCAGAAAATCTTATCAAAAGCGCAATTAAAAAATTTGCCGGGAAGGTATTTGTAAAAACTCCTTTTGAGAACAATTGAGTGCTGCTATAAAGCAACTGGTGTTTCAGTAAAATCAGGGATTAATGAAAAAATTTTCAACCAAATCACCCGAGGAAGTAATACGTCTTGTAACAACCGAGATTATTGAGCGGGCTATAAAACTCGGCAGAAGAAAAAAACGCACAATAATGATAAGTAAAACATCCGGCGGAGCCGGAATTGATGTGAATGAATTGGATCCGTCCACCGATTCGGGGAGAATTAATCTTGATAAATTTTTTACACCGATAAGAAGGCATTATACTATATCCGGACTCGGATCGCCTGAAGAATCCGACGCGATTAATTGGCGGGTCCTTAATCTCCCCTTATTCCACAGACTGCTCCTTGTATTCCAGGTGGCTATCTCATTTTTTCTGAAAGGCACTCCCGCTAAAAATAAATTGTACAGGCGGATGGGTGCACATATCGGACACGGCGCGGAAATAATGCAGATGGTATGGCTCGATCATTTCCGCCCTGAACTTATTTTCATAGGCGACAATACCCTGCTGGGCGCATTTACACAGCTTACAGTCCATTCATATGAAGGATCAGGCAAGTTCCGTTTCGGTCTGATTGAAATCGGAAAGAACTGCACAATCG
>JBAYWA010000256.1:0-3681 GCA_041674325.1 Melioribacteraceae bacterium
CCAAAAACTTCTCGTAAATTTGCGGAGCGCATAAGAAATAATGTATGGCATCCCGGTTATATCACTCCTATCAATGTTCTTCTGGTTATTCCCGGCAGTCAGGCAATATAGAAGTCAATTGTTCTGGTATTTTTTTGTACTGGCTTTCTTCGAACCGGCGAGTTATTTAGTTTATTTTATTACCGGCTATTACCAATTGAAAATCATATTTGCGCTTCTTTTACTGTACTCGGTTCTCTTTTCGTTTCTCAAAAGGCGAATTTTTATATATAACCTGCCGTTTTTCTTTCTTATACTGATTTTTGACCGATTTATCTTAACTCTCCCCGGTTATTATTATGTGGCGGCAAGCCAGCGTGTAATATTTTTTTCTTTTTCAAAAGAACAATTATTTTTGTTGCCAACAGAGGCAGGTTAAATATATTTCATCTTTTTCTACTTCTGGAATCGATTTCTCTCATTGCTAAAATTTTTCTTTTTCTGTTTGATGTCAAAGCCGGACTTACACTTTATCACATAACAACAATTTTTCAGATGTTAATCGCGGTTTTTTTCTCGGTCTACAGAGAGGATAATAAAAAACTTCTGATTGAGCTAAGAAACGAACAGAACTTTAAAACTGAGTAAGATTATTTTTGAAGCATCATCGATTTGAAAAACTGATTATTCCTTCCAGATAAAATCGAATAAAAGATAGGAAGCCGTTCCCATTATCACATCGTAACATATCAGGACGAATATTTCCACCATTGAACTTTCGACCGTATTTCCATCCATCGAAAATTTAGTCAGTTCAAGAAGCGTAAGAATGAGAGGAAGAAGTATTGGGAATGATAAAACCGGGTAGAGAGTTCCTTTTGAACTGGCTTTAGAGATAATTGCGGCAATTATAGTGGATGAGACTGCAATTCCAATATTCCCAAGCACAAAAGCTACAGCGAACAGAAGGAAATTTTTTATTATAAACGAGGGGAAAATAATTATAAAAAGAAATGTTATCACAAAATTCATTAAAAAAACAAGCTGGAGATTAAATATAAGTTTGCCCGAAAAGATTGTTGAAGGGGAAGCCATCAGATGAAGAGTCATTGTGGTACCGCGCTCTTCTTCGGAGACAAACGCGCGCGACAATCCCGACATAGCCGAAAAAAAGATAACAACCCAGAGCAATCCCCCTGTTAAATATTCCGAAATTTTTTCATTTCCAATCGAGAATACAATAACACTGATTGTAACAAGGATAAACATTGCGAGGGCGTTAATGGCGTAACGGGTACGTATTTCCGATTGCCAGTCTTTTTTATATAGCGAATACGCTTTCATCATCTTATCTTTTAAATTTTTCCAGTTCAATAACCTCATTGCAGAGATGAAGATCCGAATCTTCGTTTGAAGCAATAACAACAAGACTATTATTAAGCTCTTCCTTTATCAGTCTGTATACGATCTCTTTCCCCGTATTATCCAGGTTTGATGTCGGTTCATCGAGAATAACCAGAGGCGGCTCGTGAAGCAGCGCGAATATGAATTTCAGACGCTGTTTCATTCCGGAGGAGTAACCGCGGACAAGATCGTTTCTTCTGTCAAATAGATTTAATTCATTAAGCAGAAAATCGGACCGCTCCTTATTGAATCGGTTGCCGCGGATATTGGAAGAGTGGATCAGGTTTTCCCCGGCCGTGAATTCATCATAAAGGAACAGATACGGTGATACAAATCCAAGATAGTTATGAAGCTCTTCCGGCTCAATTATTTTACCGGCGCATTTATGAATAACCTTTCCCCTTGTCGGAGAGATCAGGTCGGCAATTATTTTGACAAGAGTGGATTTACCGGAGCCATTCGGTCCGGAAACTCCGTATACATGCTTCGACGAAAACGAATAGCTGATTCCGTTAAAAATCAGTCTCCTTCCGAAATACTTGATCAGGTTTTCCAGTTCAACAGTATAATCAGTCATTGTAGATTACAAATTTCCCTTTTTTAATATTATCGCCCGATTTTGTAACATAAATATATATTCCGGTTCCGAGCTTGCTGCCGCGGTCATCACGCGCATCCCATCCAACCACAATTTTATCGGTCGTAACAATACGCTTAGAACCTGAAAAAACCAAACGCATATCAATCGAGTAAATATTCAGATCCGCAATGCCGTTTATATCATGTGATACCGGGAAAAAAATTTCGGCGCTTGCCGAATACCTGAATGGCTGCGGAAAGGGATAATCGGTTTCTTCGGCAATGATATGCCCTTCGTTAACCGGGACGCCATTCATAATGTTGGATTGCGAGAAGATGTAATCTTTTTCGCTCTCCAGTTTCGAATAGAAATTGCCCGCAATATTTTTTCCTCCCCCGCCGGTTGAGACAGAATATGTATAGGGCGTTAGCGTCATTGGAGTTGTGAATCCGCCTGTAATATCACAATTACTTATAACCGATATCAGAACATTACCTGGCGAGGATGAATTATCATCATATTGAAAGTAATAATTTGTGACCGGTTCCGAATTTACATTCATAGAACCCGTAATGGCGGTTGGATTTACGGATGGATAATTTGCCGCTTCCTCATAATACTTGCCGGACAAAGCACGCGTACCGGTAAAATAATTCCAAAGAGCGAATTTATTGAATTCGACTTTGAAGAAAGATCCGGCCTCCCTGATAGCATCTTCAACAGATTTGAGAGCCCTGTCTGAGGGCATCCGTTCCCATATCCGCTTTATTATTCCGGTTCCGAACCGATCACGCAGAAAAATATTCCACACCGCCAGATTGTACCCGTCGTTTGAGGAAAATGCGCGCTGCGGATTTCTGAAGTATGAGCTCATGTAAAAGTAATAATCGTTGATCTCGTCAAATACAAATTCTTCCATAGCGGTAGAGGTCAGCTCATAATAATAATTATCCTCCTGCCGGTAGATATAATTCCCGATTTGTATTCCGTGATGAAGCTCATGAGCCAGTGTGGCGCGGGCTGCGTCTATTCCGTGCGTATGAAAATTACTACCGGCAAAATCATTATCAATGACCATATAGCTGGTATATCTGTTTTCCGTCAGAGTATTTTCAAATTCAGTATAGCCGTAATCGCTGGAAAGGTTCAGAATATATATATCATACAGATTATCCCCTCCTTCGTTTTGATCAGGCGGCGGGGGCGGAAATCCCAGCAAATTAACTTCATAATTATATGCTGAATCGGCCGCGAGCGCTAAAAGAGTCAGGTTGTATCCGGGCGAATCGACTCCTGTTTTTTTATAGTGTATCCTGAAATGAGCTCCCGGGGTCACAAAACTTGTATCGGCAGCAGGCCTCTGAAGCAGCGATTTCAATACGGCTTTCTGAGCCGGAGAAAATTTTTCGTAATTGAGTTTTGTCTGATTTACAATTCCGAAAGAACATTTTGAAGGCTGTCTTTCCACCTCAACAATCTGACGGCCCCCTTCTTGAGAAATCCCTTTTACACGAAGAAATTCCGCATATAAAGAATCCAAATTCTGCCCTGAGATAAAAACGGACGGGACAATAAATAGGATTAGTATAAATTTTTTCATTAAAATTTTTCGATTGATATTGTATTCGTCAAACTGTCTGGGCAGATAAAAACAGTCCGGCCTTTATTAATTTCGGCAATAAGATAATTATTGGTATTCACTGATTCAATCAGGCTCA
>JBAYWA010000257.1:0-3647 GCA_041674325.1 Melioribacteraceae bacterium
CACATTCGAAACAATCCAGAATTTTATTGGAACTATTCCGGTTTCCTCCTTAATCTCTCTTAGAGCAGTTTCGTATCTTTTCTCGCCATTCTCAACCGATCCTGTTACCATCTGCCACAAACCGGGATATTTTTCCCCCGGAGAGCGCTTAAGTAGTAGAAATTCAATATCAACCCCATTTCTTCTGAAAATGTGAGCCTCGATTAAAGAAGATTTTACATTCATAAATACTTACTCGTAAATATTGAATAATAATTTACAATTTAATCTTAAAAATACGCTCGAGCCTCTCCTCTCATTGTTTGAATCACATGCCCGGCTCCATGCAGACGGGCGTCGTAGCTGAAAGAAGTCTGCACAAAACTGGAAATACGATAATCGAAGAATACCCGCCAAAAATAGTTTTTGCCGATCGCATTACCGCGCGTCATCTCAAAAGGTAGATCGTTATAATTTGAAGAGGAAGTCAATTCAGCTCTCTCGGCCTCAATTCGCAGCCGGCCAAGATTTTCGAAAGATAAATTGATGCGCAATGTAATCGAATTTATATTTATAGTACTTGGAGTGATTCTGTAGGTATCCCGGCTCTCACCTGTTTCCAATTTAAATCCAACCTCAATATTGCGTTCGGGTCTGTAACTGAAGTCAGTAGATAAGTTATTCCGCGTAACAATCCTGGCTCTGTTCGTGGTTTGCGGGGCTGTCAGGTTATCATCCTGATTGATGAACTCCGTCTGATTGCTTATTTCTTCTATCATTTTTATTCGGAAACGAATGCTTCGCTCGCGGAAAAATCCTTTTTCATCTCCGGCGCTATATTGATTAAATGATCTTCTCTGCGTAAACCGGAATCTAAGGGATAATAAATTGCTGTTCTGAAAAAGGTTCAGGTCATTCTGTAATAACTGCATTCCGTGTATTGTCGTTGAATCATTTAAAAATCTTGAAAGGTGGAGTAAGTATAATTCTCTTGTATTCTCCGACTTGCTGTTCTCTTCGATGCGGAAAGATGTTTCGGTTGAAACGGGTTTAAGCAGAGTTTCTAACAAATCATTGCCTGATACAAGTTTATTGAATTCAACTTTAAATCTGAGATTGGTTTTAAGAGCGATGACAGGAAATAGTTTTTCGGTGGGGGCGGTCACAATTATAAAATCACCGTCGTAAGCCGCCGGCTGAAATTCATTCTCTTCGGCTATTCCATTATCATTAAGATCTCCGATATATATATAATTGCCGGTACCCCTTTGTACTTTAATAAAAACTTTCTCTATACGGGCAGTCTGTTCAGTGGACGCCTGATAAAACAGATCGCCGGAGATAAATCCGTTCCACAAATTCACTCTGCTTTGAGATAGAAGAAGGACAGTCTCATTATCAGTATATCCCTCTTTTTTAAATTCCTGAGTATATTTTTTATCTCTTATACTTATATTCAAAGAAGTTGAAAATTCCCTGAGTCCCTTGTAGTTTATTTGGAATTGTCCTGTTGCCGAAGATGACTCTCCGGTCATGATCCCGTTAAGCGGAAATGATTCTCTTCTATTTGAATATCTCACTCGGGCATCTATTGATGAAGTGATATTATACTCTGCGAACGGAGCTAACTCAAAAAGGCGGAGACTGGTAGGTAAAAGAGTAATCCCGCTGGAATTAAAATCCTCTTTGTTCTCATAATTATATTCAATTCCCGATTTTAAAGAACCTATTGAGATAAATCCTCTCCCGTCATTGCGGAGCCAGCTGGAACTTATGCCGGTATTTTCTGAATTTACATAATCGAGATTAACATTAAATTGATAATTATCCTTTTTCTCGATTCTGAATTGTGACAAAAGCCGGTCCGAGTTGAAATCATCCCCCTGTTTCAGACTTCCGTATTTAGAATTGAATGCAATCTCCTGAACCGGAGAATAATTTAGAATTACCTCCCGGAGAGACTGATCTTTTTTTGAAATTGCCGTCAGATTATAGTTCCTGCCGAATTCAATATCATCAATCCTGTCGAGTGCCGTAAATCTCCCTTCTATAAATCTTTCCTTGAAGCTTAATCCTGCTTTTCCGAATGATGTGCCTCCTATCTTAATTTCACGCTGACTCATTTCCAATCTTAAATTTCTGGCATAGCCGAGATTATCATCGTCATCAATCATGGAGAATTTATTACGGTCCCAACTGCTGCCGGCAAGATCCGCAGAAAATCTGATTCCTTCAGAAATTTCCCCGATGATGGAAATATTGGCAAGTTGTTTCAATTCAGGCATAGGGAGATAAATGCCGGGCAGATAAGATCCCTTCTTCTCGCCGACAAATCGGTAATTCAGCAGACTCTCTTTAGAGTAATCGCCATTTCCCTCACCCACATAAGTAAATGAAACATTATATAGTGATGTGGCGGCTCCTGGTAGATATTTATAATAACTGAATGTTGTATCGTTCCTGAGCGAATCAATCTTTGTATAGATTCCGAGGGATCTGCCGCTAGAATCGGGTGGAGCTAAAGATATTCCGGACCTGGCTGCGTTTTCCCTCACGTCTCCGGCCTTCTCAAGTATATTGAAATCTTCATCCGAAAAAGAATAATCGATTGGACTCGTTTCATCATCCCCCTCCCGGAAATAACCGATCCCTATTTTAAGTTTGTCATTGAAAAATTTAGTGGAGAAATCCCCTCCGAAAAAATTTCTTTTAAAATTCTGATCCGAGTATTCAAAATCGATTGAGATACGGCTTGCGGATGTAATTAGTCTTCTGGGTGTAAATATAATTTCAGAGTTCGAATAATCGATCGTGTAGTCATTATTTTCACCTCGTTTTAGTTCCTGTCCATCAATATATACCCGTTCGCTCCCCGCGATAACTATTATTGCCCTCTCATTATTTATTCCTGTAATTCGGTAAGGTCCCTGATTTCCGTCGGTGCCGTTAAATTGGTTAGTATTGAATTTTCCGCGTGAACCGGCAATTGCAATCAAAGCTTTTGAATTTCCGTAAGAAAATTCACCCTTCAAGCCCTGAAGTTTTCTTGTCAGCCCCGAAAATTCACTCTCACGCAGATCTAATTCATAATCTCCGAAAGTTCCGGTCGCGTTCTGATGTTTCAGTTCTATGAATACTTTATCAAGCTCATCGAGTTTTTCTGTATTCCCATCCGGCTGAATCGGAGTATTTTCATCGGTCAGCGCGGCGACTATTTCAACATCATCGGAAAGTCTTCCTGAAAGCTGAAGACGCAAACCGCTGTTCAGTGTGAAATCTCGATTTGTCCCTATTGAAAAACCGCGTACTATAGCACCGCTTTTGTGAAGATCTTTGCCGAAAATCGATTCGGACGATAATGGTTCGGAAATTCGCTTTAATGCCAGAGTGGTATCAGTCGACTTCTCATCAAATTGTACGCTCAGAGTTCTTCTTCTGTATTCCTTTTTGAGACCGAGTAATACACTCCGGTATTCCAGGTATAGAGTATCCAGCAGCGAATACTTTATCTCCGGTGAAAGAGAAAATGTGCCGTTAACAAAATCAAATTTGTATTCGCCGGTAGAGAGGATTCGTTTTTTAAATGTAATTAGTTCAGAACCGGGAATGATATTGAGTGAGGATATTTTGTAGTTATTCTCCAGTGATGCAGGGATAATTTCTTTTAC
>JBAYWA010000258.1:0-3645 GCA_041674325.1 Melioribacteraceae bacterium
CCGTGTGTTGCCGGATGCTGCGGGCCCATATTTATCACCATCTCATTTTCAAGCATATCCGTGATGGTGATATCTCGATCTTCCAGAAGTTTCTTGTAGATCTTTTCTTCGTTATATATCTGTTTAATTCTGTCCATACTATTCTGCTTTGTGTGGAAGTGGTAGAGAACCCGGAATTCCGAGAACCGGAAAATCTTTTCTTAACGGATGATGCTCAAATCCTTCCGGCATATACATTCTTCTAAGATCAGGATGGTTTACAAATCTGATTCCGTACATATCCCAGGTCTCGCGTTCATACCATTCAGCGCTCCGCCAGACAGAAGTAACGGTCTCTATGGCCGGCGGATCAATTTCTATATTCGCCTTAATCCTGAGTGTAAAATTTAATTTGAATGAATGGACATGATAAACAGTAGTGAATCTTTTTTTTCTGGAAGCCCAATCTATGGCTGTAATATCTTTGCACATAACGAACTGAAGGTTGGGATCCTCTTTCAGAAACAATCCGAACGGGATAATCTGATCACTTTTTACGGTAATACAGAGATCATCTCTAAAATCGGAAATTTCTTCTATGGAAGAGCCAAATTTTTCTTTAACTTTTTCGGTAATAAGTTCTTTAGGATTCATGAGGTACGTTTTGAGAAAGTTCGAGTTCTTTTAATGATCTGTTCTTGAAATCGCGCGATTTAGTCTTACCGATTTTTTCCTGAATTGTCATTAACGCATTTAAGAGATTTTCTGGTCTTGGCGGGCAGCCGGCGGTATAAACATCCACCGGAAGGAATTGGTCAATTCCCTGAACAACACTGTATGAGCGGTACATACCGCCTGATGAGGTGCAGGCGCCCATTGCAATCACCCACTTTGGATCCGGCATCTGATCATAAATTCTTCTGACAACCTGTGCCATTTTATATGTAACCGTCCCGGCAACGATCATCAGATCGCACTGGCGCGGAGTAAATCTCATAACTTCCGATCCGAAACGCGCGATATCGTATTTCGGATCTGCGGCAGCTATCATCTCTATGGCGCAGCATGATATCCCCATGGGCATAGGCCAGACAGAACTTTTACGCGCCCAGGCAACAACAGCATCAACTGTCGTAGTTATAAATCCATCCTGAGTAAGTTTGGCTTCTAATCCCATTTCAATCCACCTTTCATATAGACATAAAGAAAACCGAGTTCAAGAACAACCAGAAAAATAAACATAGGCAGGAAAGCGAATATTCCATGCTGGGCAAATGCGTTTTTAAATTCAATCGCCCACGGATAGACATAAATCACTTCAATATCGAATATTATAAAAAGCATTGCTACGAGATAATACTTTATCGAAATTCTTTCGTGTATAGTGCCGACCGGGTCTTTTCCGCTCTCATACGTCATCTGTTTTACTTTATTTGGGCGCTGGGGACCGAAAAGTGTTGAGGAAAGGACAACAATACCGCCGAAGACGGCTGAGACGATTATAACGAGAAATATGGGTATATAGTCAAGAATCATATCATTAAATAATTTTTTTTGCAGGCGAAAAATAAATCAATTGAGGTTAGAAAGCAAAAGAGAATAATGTTAAACGGTGGGATACTGAGGAAAGGTGGCGTGGATAGGATTTTAAACCTCTCCACACCCAGAATTTCACATTATTTAAGTACTTCTGCGAGTTTTTCTACAACCGTGTCCAGATCCTCATAACTAATTACAAGCGGAGGGAGCATCCTTAATACAGTTGTGCCCGCCGGAAGAGCAATGATTCTACGAGCCAGGAGCTCCTGAAGAACTGGCTGGACTTTATCTTTCAATTCAATTCCGATCATTAGTCCGACTATCCTTATCTCCCGGATTTTCTGGAGAGAATATTTTTCAAGTTTCTCTTTAAAATATTTTCCTTTCGATTCGGCTACTTCCCATAACTTATTCTCTCTCATAAAATCGATCGATGCGATCCCGGCCGCGCAGGCAAGCGGATTACCTCCGAAAGTTGAACCGTGTTTACTCTTTTCGATTTTGATTTTATCGCTGCATAAAATTGCACCCATCGGAAATCCGCCCGCAATCGATTTTGCAACCGTCATCATATCGGCCTCAATTCCAAGATGTTCAATTGCAAACATTTTGCCGGTTCTGCAGAATCCCGTCTGAATTTCATCAATAATCAGGAATATTTTTTTCTCATCGCATAATTGTCTGACTTTTTTAAAATATTCAATCTGGCCTATATTGATTCCCCCTTCACCCTGAATCGGTTCCAGAATAATTCCGGCGGTATTCTCATCAACGGCGGCCTCTAGTTTTTCGAAGTTATTATAAGGTACATGCGTAAAACCCGGAACAAGCGGTTCGAAACCTTCTCTATATTCTTTTTTATATGTCGCGCTTAGAGCTCCCATCGTCCTTCCGTGGAACGCTTTCATAGTCGCGACAAAATTAGTTCTGCCGCTGTTCAGTCGCGCGAATTTTATAGCCGCTTCTATTGCCTCGGTACCGCTGTTTGTAAGAAACGCCCGCGTTAAATTTTGGGGAACGATTTCGAAAAGTTTCTCCAGAAAGAGAGCTTTTTTATCATTATAGAAAGTATTGGGACAGGTAACCAGCTCAGCAGCCTGATCCGCGATGGCTTTTGCTAATTTTTCATTGCCATGACCGATATTGGCCACGCTTATCCCGGCCGCCATATCGATATATTCATTGCCGGCATCATCCCACAGTCTAGCCCCTTTTCCTTTTACCAGAACAACTTCCCGTCTCGGATAAACATCAACCTCATATTTCTGAATTAATTCTTTATAGTCTCTCATTTTATCGTTGTCCCCTTTCCTGTTAGCGCATCTTTAATTGGATTTTCGGTTCTTCCATCTGAGAGAATCACAGTAGTATTACTTTCTCCCGAATGTTCATCACCGAATAATTTTCTCAGAGCCAGAATCTTCCGCTTCATACGCCCGTCAACTTTCTGTTCCATCTCTTCCAGTCCGGCTCTCGATATATTTGACAGGATCGAGGATGGATCATTTTTATCTAGAAGAAAACCGGGAGCTTCAATAAGCGAGATAATTTTTTCGGCTTTAAATTCTGCCTGAAGAAGAGCAATTATATCATCGTTTTCGGAATTTATTGCAAAATTGTTTTCGTCAATTAAGGGAACACTCAGCACCGGAGTGTAGCCGTTATCGAGGAGCAGTTCAAGCAGCTGCCTATTGACCGATTTAGGTTTACCTGAAAAATCACGAAGAAGGAGTGTCTTCCCCCCCTCGCGCACCTTGATTCCTGTGTTGCGTTTTCCTTGAATAACCTTTCCATCGAGGCCGGAGAGCCCTACGGCATTAATTCCGTTCTGCTGGCACAATTCAACAATCCGCTTGTTTTTCAATCCCGCATATGCCATCATAGCCAGATCGATAGTCTCCTCAGTACTGAATACCGAATCGTATCCGGAGAGAGAAGTAACAACTTTCTTTTCGTAACCTAATTTTTCAGCCAGCTCATCTCGCAGAGAATTTGCACCGTGAACAATGATAAATTTTTCTTTAAGTCCGGCAAGATCGGATATTATACCGTTAAGATTGAGAGCTTTGCCGCCGCCGATTTTAATCAAAAGCATTTTAACTCCAAAAGCGTATTATTCTTAATTAA
>JBAYWA010000259.1:0-3641 GCA_041674325.1 Melioribacteraceae bacterium
GTTCTTTTTGCCGGTAAGTCGGTAAAGCATCTGGAAAATGGAGATGGAACTATTGTCCTGACGGGTAAAGATAATATAGCGCTTGTAACATCCTGGAACAGAAACTCAGCGATAGATCTGATAACCTGGGAAGGCTCCACGAGTTGGTCGGGCTGCGATGTAACGAGACTTCCAATAGAATTTCTGGAAACCGGAAAGTGTGCCTTCTTTAATCCGGCTGATGGAAATTTCGGAAATAATTCAAATGCTCAAAATTGGATCTCGTTTTCGGATCCTTCGGATTCGACTCCCGGAAATATTAATAAAGGCGTTGACGATTCCTCATTAAGGAAATAATTATGAATCTTAAAATTGCAAAGATTTTTTCCTGTCTGAAGTTGATATTGCTGATAGCGATTTTATCCATTCTGTCTTCATCACTTTCATCTGCTTCAGAGTACAGAGTTAAATCCGTTAATGAGCTGAAGAGTGCGTTGAAAACTGTACAGCCCGGAGATCGGATCATAATGATTAACGGGGAATGGCGCGACGCAAAAATTCTCTTTGAGGCATCCGGCACAAAAGAAAAACCTATTATTCTTAAAGCCGAGACTGCAGGCGAAGTGATTCTTACCGGCTCCTCATCGTTAAGAATCGCGGGGGATTATTTGATTGCCGACGGTCTCTACTTTAAGGATGGCGCTCTCGAAAAAGGATCTGTTATTGAATTCCGGAAGGATGAAGATAAATCGAGCAACTATTCACGTCTTACTAATACTGTTATTGTAGATTACAATCCGCCTGTGAAAGAGACGGAGTATAAATGGGTTTCGCTTTATGGAACGCATAACAGGGTGGATCACTGTTATTTCAGAAATAAAGTTAATGCCGGATGCCTTCTTGTTGTATGGCTCGAGGATAAACCGAATTATCATCTTATAGATTCTAATTATTTCGCGTTCAGACCCGAGCTGGGTGTAAACGGAGCCGAGATCATTCGGGTGGGAACAAGTCATTGGTCGATGTATCCGTCTTACACTACCGTGGAGAATAACTACTTTGAACAATGCAACGGCGAACGGGAGATAATTTCGAATAAATCTTTCTATAATACTTACAGGCATAATACATTTGTTGAATGCCGGGGCGCACTGACGCTTCGGCACGGCAACTATTGCACGGTTGAAGGAAATTATTTCTTCGGCAATAATATAAAAGGTACGGGAGGAATCAGGATAATCGGTGAAGGCCATAAAGTGATTAACAATTACATCGCGGATACGGAAGGAGCAGACGCATTCTCGGCAATCTCTTTCATGAACGGCGTAAAGGATTCCCCGCTGAACAGATATTTCCAGGTGAAAGACGCGCTGGTGGCTTTTAATACTCTCATCAATAACAGAACCAGTTTTGAGATAGGTGTGGGGAAGAATGAGGAATTAAGCCTGCCGCCGGTAAATTCAACTATAGCCAACAATATTGTTTTTTCAACAAAAGGAAAACTTGTAACCGAAACAGACACTCCCCAAAATTTCAAATGGGAGGGAAATATTTTTTACGGATCGGAAATGGGGATGAATCCGAACGATGGGGTCAGATTCATCGATCCGAAACTCGAAAAAGGAAAAGATGGACTGTGGCGTCAGACAAATTTTAGCCCTTCAAGAAATGCCGCCGCTGGAAAATATGATTTGGTGAATGTTGATATAGATGGACAAATACGTAAAGAACCAAAAGATATCGGCAGCGATCAGATATCTGATGAGAAGAACATTTACCGTCCGTTGACAAAAAAAGATGTTGGTCCCTGCTGGTTTATAAATAATATGAAATAGTATAAATAAATATTTAGCAGAAAAAGTGAGGTGGTTTTGTGAGCAAGAAGGTAGTAACATTCGGAGAAATCATGCTTCGGTTATCATCGCCGGGCTTTACAAGATTCGTTCAGTCCCAGAATTTAGATGCGACCTACGGAGGAGGGGAGGCCAATGTTGCCGTTTCCCTTTCCAACTACGGACTGAATTCTTATTTCGTTACAAAACTTCCCGGGCATGAGATAGGCCAGTCGGCTATTAATCATCTCAGAAGATTCGGTGTGAAGGACGACTATATTGTCCGCGGTGGAGAACGGGTTGGAATTTATTTCCTGGAGACCGGGGCAAGTCAGCGCGCTTCAAAAGTTATCTATGACCGGGCGGGCTCGGCAATTACTCAGATGAAATCGGATGAAGTGGACTGGAAAAAAGTTTTCGAGAATGCAGATTGGTTCCATTGGACGGGGATTACCCCGGCTCTCGGTAAAGATGCTCAGGAATCTTTAACAGCTGCATGCAAAGCCGCGAAGGATGCCGGTGTAACAATCAGCTGCGATCTTAATTTCAGAGCCAAGATGTGGACTCAGCAGGAAGCACAGAAGGTGATGAAACCGCTGATGAAATTTGTTGATGTATGCATTGCGAATGAAGAAGACGCTGAAAAGAGCCTTGGTTTGAAAGCTGATAACACTTCGGTTGAAAACGGTCTTCTGAATGAAGAGGGTTATTTCAATGTGGCGAAAAAATTAAAAGAGATTTATAACTTCAAAACAGTGGCTATCACTTTAAGGGAAAGTTTCTCCGCTTCCAGAAACGGCTGGAGCGCATTGATGCTCGACGATAAAGAGTGCAAATCCCCTTACCGGTCATCCAGATATGAAATCGAAATTGTTGACCGTGTAGGCGGCGGTGATTCATTTGCAAGCGGATTGATTTATGGAATTCTCACAAAAGAAAATTCCAAAGAGGCACTTGAATTTGCCGTCGCGGCATCCTGTCTAAAACATTCTATACCGGGAGATTTCAATCTGGTTTCCATTGAGGAAGTTGAAAAATTAATTAAAAGCGGCGGATCCGGAAGGGTTGAAAGATGATGAATAAAAATATTATCGTAAAAATTGTATTAGCGCTATTTCTGGTTTCTAATCTGTCCGGACAGGAAAGTTTGCCTAAAATTTATTCCGGTGATTCTCAAAAATTATACTCGCTCCGTAAAGCATATCGTAACGGAGAATTGAAAGATGACAAAGACATTAAATCACTCATCAGGCAGGCGGATAAACTGCTTAATATGACTCCTCTTTCCGTTACAGAGAAAAGTCACGTGCCTCTAAGCGGAGATAAGCATGATTTTGTGAGTATGGCTCCGTACTGGTGGCCTAATCCCGATACGAAAGACGGACTGCCGTATATCAGGAAAGACGGAGAGAAAAACCCCGAGATTTTTAAGATTGCCGATGACGAGTATCTGGCCCGGCTAAATACTTCGGTGACAATTCTGTCGGCGGCATATTATATTACCGGAAATACGGAATATTCCTCAAAGGCTGCTGAGCTGCTGCGTGTCTGGTTCCTGGATGGTAAGACAAATATGAACCCGAATTTGAATTATGCTCAATACATACCGGGGCAGAACACCGGCAGGGGTGCGGGAATAATTGATACGCATGGGATTTACAGGATTTTGGATGCTGTAGGTCTTCTTCAAAATTCCGCCGCGTGGACAGACGAGGATAACCTGAAAATAAAAAAATGGTTTGATGATTATCTGAACTGGCTGAGAACAAGTAAAAACGGTATTCATGAATCGAAAACAAAAAACAACCACGGATCATGGTATGACGTTCA
>JBAYWA010000260.1:0-3630 GCA_041674325.1 Melioribacteraceae bacterium
ATATCTTTCCGGTTTCTAACGTAAATATAGAGAGCAATCATAATCCCGACCGCCGCGCCGTGACTAGCCAATCCCCCTTTCCAGATCTGCAATATTTCCAATGGTCTGCTAAGGTAATAGGATGGATTGTAGAAAAGACAATGGCCGATACGGGCACCCAGGACGGTTCCAAGAATCATCACCCATACCAGATCGTTAAGATCTTTTTCGCTTTTCTTCTCTTTATTGAAGATAACCAGCATTATCTGATAGCCGACCAGAAATGATAAGGCGAAAAAGAGTCCATACCAGCGGATCGTTACAGGACCGATCGAAAAAATGTCAGGGCTAACATCCCAGTAAACCACAAAATACCTTATAGTTTATGATTGAGATTTTATCAGGCAATGATATGCCTGCATAAATTAGGTTTTTTTGAAACTAGCTCTTAATGACAAATTTACATAATAGGATTCAAATAAACCAACGAATCTATTTCCCACCCCTTTTATCGGTTAAAAATGCAATTTTAAACTATAAATCATTTACTTTTAAGGGGAATAATTTATATTTGATATTAGTAAAGGGAGGATTTATAATGCGGCTGTTTTTTGAAGACCGGGGACACTCCGACCGCTCCAGTTCCGGAAATATCTCAATGCTCTTAATATCAGAATAGAATATGAGCCTGCAAGAGCTTTTACAATCTCTCTTAAATCCGGCAAATCCGATCTACATCTCGCTCCTAATTGTCGGATTGTTGTTCGGATTAATCTATGTTGTCAACAAATACCTTATAAATCCCTCGATATCAAAATATCAGATTGAAAAGGAAAATTTAGAACTCAAGTCCGCAAAATTGATGGCTTTGTTTGCCCAGCTCAATCCGGACCCCTTAATCAGAGTAAATTCAGCCGGTGAAATAGTGGAGACGAACAAAGTGGCTGACGAGATCTCTCCGTATCCCGACATCAAAGGGAAAAAAATAAACGAAATATTCCCATTCCTGGAATTCGATCCGGATGAGGCTCTGAGGGAAAACCACACAAAAGTTATCACTCACAAATTAAACGACACATACTATTCTATCCTCCTTAGAAGCGAGCCCAGTCTTGGAATAACCCAGATATACTTCCACGATATCACCGCGCTCAAGACATATGAGAAAAAGCTGATTGAATCCGAGAAAAAATTGAGAGAACTCTCTGATCATCTCCACAGCCTTATTGAGCAGGAAAGAGAGAGGCTGGCGAAAGGTCTTCACGACGGTATCGGTCAGAGCCTGTCTATGCTGCGAATCAAGATTGTGAAGATGAGCGAAAAGGAAGAAGTTGCCGCACAGAAGAAAAAATATATAGAAATAATAGAAACCCTGGAAGAAGCGATTCTCGAATTGAAAAATATTTCATACGATCTTAAACCGCGAATGCTGGAAGAGATGGGACTCGGTTTCGCGATAAAATTTATGGCGGACAAAGTGGCATCGGAAACCGGGATTATCGGAGAGGTTAATGTGATCGGCGGGGAGATCCGTCTTGAGAGCAAACTCGAAATTTACGTTTACAGAATCGCTCAGGAGGCAATTACAAACATTTTGAAATATTCGCGCGCAACTTATTTCAGCATTCAATTGATAATTAAAAACAGATTCATCAGAATGATGATATCCGACGACGGAAGCGGATTTGACATTGATGAAGTTTCTTCACGGCGGGAACCGCTGCACGGGATGGGGTTAATAAATATTAAAGAGCGTGTGGAATCCTACCATGGGGAGTTTAAGATTGAATCTTCACCCGAGAACGGAACAATGATTGTAGTTGAAATTCCGCTGGAAAAGGAATTGATATGGCAGAACTAAAACCAATCCGCATAATAATCGCTGACGATCATACGCTCTTCCGGAGCGGGATTATCTCTCTTCTTGTGGATGTAAAAGAGATATTGATAATCGCCGAGGTTGAATCGGGAAATGAGCTGATCGAAAAATATATGGAACTTAAGCCGGATGTGATAGTTGTGGATATATCGATGCCGGGAATAGGAGGGATTGAGGCAATAAAGATACTGCGGAAGAGTCACAAGGATGTAAAGGCCCTAATCCTTTCAATGTATGACAGCGATGAGTATCTCTATTACGCAATGAAAAGCGGAGCAAGGGGGATGCTCAGCAAGAACACTATGAAAGGAGAGCTGGTCCACGCAATAAAAGCGGTTAATGAAGGCTCCCGGTATTTCGGATTACGCCTGACCGACGAGAAAATTGAGGAGCTTGAGAAAAAATATAAACATATCTTAACCTCCAATCTCGAAAGTTCCACCGATTTGGACAGCCGCGATAAAAAAATACTGGAAGGCTTAAGCAAAGGAATAACCAGTTTTGAGATGGCCGAGCAGATGAATGTAAGTAAAAAGTCTATCGACTATTACCGGGCGCGCCTCATGCAGCGCCTCCATATAAAATCGACACCCGAGTTGATATCATACGCAGTGAGATATTCATTGATAAACCGTTTATTTGAAGAATAGGAATCTGTAACTTGAAATCCTTTAGCATAATTTATTATATATCAATGTTTTTCTGGATTTTTCCCGCGATACGGCAATACAAGTCTAATCTGTTTTGGTATTTTTTACTCTACGCAATTCATGACCCAATTGCTGCACTTTATTTTCATTTCACTGGAAGAACAGAAGAGGGCATTGGAATTGTTTTTAACCTATTATTACTCCTTTCTATTTCGTGGGGATACAGAGACAAAAACTTCATTAAATTTTTGCTCGCAGCTGCATTTTTAGTCTCTTTTATTTCCCTTTTCTCAACAAGACATTTCGTGTTGTATACCAACTTGCTAATACACAGCATACTCTTTTTTTTGTTTATGCTTAGAACATTGAGTTTTGTGGCAGTAAACGGGGGACTTAATATATTTCATCTGTTTCTTTTGCTGGAAGAGATTTCGATTTTTTTGAAGTTTTTTGTTCTTCTATTCGAACTTAAAACTGAGATGGCCTTTTTTATTACAACAACAGCATTTGAAATACTGATTGCACTCTTTTTCTCATTTTACAGGGAGGATAACAAAAAACTTCTTGTAACATTAAAGGAGAACTGAACACAAATATGCCACTGGTAGAATTATTCGGCTACATTTCGATGTTTTTCTGGATCTTCCCGGCAGCCAGACAATTTAAGTCTCCACTATTCTTCTTTTTTTTGACTTTAGGATTTTTTGAACCTCTTCAAGTGATCTTACTCTCTTTCAATATTGCAATCCACTTCAGAATTATTTTTGCGATTCTTCTCCTGAATTCCGCACTCTACTCCGAAAACAATAAGAAGTTCATGAAGATCTTTTTGCCGTTTTCTATTATTCTTGTTGCTGCCGACTACCTGCTCTTCACCATTCCGGGAACTTACTATGTGTTGGCCAGTCATTTTGTTATAATTTATCTCTTCTTCAAAAGAACTATTACTTCTGTTGCAAATAGCGGCAAATTGAATATTTTTCATTTGATGCTGCTGCTGGAAGAATTTTCCACCGTCTTTAAGATAATTCTAATGTTCCAGGACGCTAAAACAGGAATAGTGCTTTTTACACTCACCAGCATTTTTCAATATTTAATCGTTCTCTTTTTCACCATTTACCG
>JBAYWA010000261.1:0-3589 GCA_041674325.1 Melioribacteraceae bacterium
AAGGAAAATCCGGCTAAAGCATAAAATCAATAAGACGAAGATCTTCTCCGTGTTATTATTAAATACAATTGAAAAAGGTTAAAAAATGATAGTCGATTTCAGATTGCCACACCTCGGCGACGGTATTGAATCTGCCGACGTATTAAAAATTCCCCTCAAAGAAGGGGACATGATAAAAGTTGATCAGGTAATAGTCGAAATTGAAACTGACAAAGCGACTGTCGAAGTCCCTTCCGATATTTCGGGAATCGTGAAAAAAATATTTGTTAAAGAGGGAACTAAGGCAAAGGTCGGAGAACCGATTATTTCCATTGAGACTGATAGCGCAGCAGCAGAAGCCGTTAGCGTCAAGCAAGAAACAAAAAGCGTGAAGCCGGAGACGGGGCCTCAATTAATAATCCAGGAAACGGATAGCAAAACGGCGGCAACGTCAGCCAAAAAAACGGCAGTGAGCAGTTATGAATTTAAGATCCCTGCACTCGGGGAAAATATTTCAATGGCGCAAATAACTAAGGTGCTGATAAAATCCGGCGATAAAATCGAAGCCGAGCAGATTGTATTGGAGATAGAAACCGATAAAGCGACAGTTGAAGTTCCAACGGAAGTCAGTGGTACAGTCAAAAAAGTAAATGTGAAAGATGGCGATAAGGTTGCTGTAGGTTCCGTTGCATTCGTAATAGATTCTTTGCAAGAGGAAGTCCCTGCCACAAAAACATCCGAACAAAAAGAAGAATCGCGGCGAATCACAGATACTTCGCAATCAGATGTGAAAAAAGATGTGCCATTCCAAAAATTTGAACATACACACGCGCCTACAGTTGTAACATTGCCAAAGGATTTTATTCAGGTGGTTGTTCCGGCGGCCCCTTCTGTCAGAAGATTTGCAAGAGAGATAGGAGTCGATGTTCATAAAGTCCGAGGAAGCGGAGCTAACGGAAGAATTTCAATTGAAGATATAAAAAGCTATGCTAAAGCTATAAATGAACAGATTCAAAAGGGGGGAGCCACTTCAGGTAATATCGGAATACCCAGGGAAACTCTGCCCGATTTTTCAAAATGGGGCGAAATTGAGCGCCAGCCGATGACCAATATCCGCCGTAAAACGGCTGAACATTTATCATATGCGTGGTCCGCAATTCCTCACGTTACGCAGTTCGATCGCGCAGATATTACCGATCTTGAAAAACTGCGCAAACAATTCGGGAAAAAAGTTGAAGAAGCAGGAGGTAAATTAACCGTAACGGCAATTCTGCTTAAAGTCCTTTCTTCCGCGGTTAAAGTATTTCCGCAGTTTAACAGCAGCGTTGATATGGAGAAGAACGAGATTATTTTTAAGAAATTTGTAAATATCGGAATAGCGGTGGATACTGATAGGGGATTGCTGGTTCCGGTAATAAGAGATGTTGATAAAAAGAATATTATTCAGCTCAGTATTGAGCTTCAGGAAGTCTCTAAAAAAGCGCGCGATAAAAAACTTTCCCCGGATGATATGCAGGGAGGATGTTTTACAATCTCAAATCTTGGAGGAATCGGAGGGACATATTTCACTCCGATAATTAATTCGCCCGAGGTGGCAATAATCGGAATGTCTAAATCTTCTTATGAGCCGGTTTACATCAACGATAAATTCGAACCCCGTATGATGATGCCTCTCTCACTTTCCTATGACCATAGGATAATTGACGGGGCCGATGGAATACGCTTTTTGAGATGGGTAATTAATGCTCTCGAAAATCCTTTTCTTTTATCATTGGAAGGATAATTTCAAAAATAAAATTTAACCTCTTATTGATGTGGCATCTATTTATCCCCCTTTGAAGAGAGGCGGCTGACTATTCTATATTTTTGTTACAGGAGAATTTAATGAGTCTTAAAACACAATTAGCAGTTATCGGCGGCGGACCCGGCGGTTATGCCGCGGCTTTTCTTGCTGCGGATTTGGGAATGGAAGTAACTCTGATAGACCTGGAAAAAAATCCCGGCGGCGTTTGCCTCTACAGAGGATGTATCCCGTCTAAAGCGCTTCTTCATATCGCGAAATTAATCAAGGAGGCCGAAGAAGCTAAAAAGTGGGGCGTTGAGTTCGGTGAACCTAAAATTGATCTTGAAAAACTGCGCGATTTTAAAAACGGTGTAGTAAATAAACTTACAGGCGGACTTGGACAATTAGCTAAACAGCGCAAAGTTAATTTTATTAATGGCAGAGCCGTATTTACAAATTCCAATTCAATCACGGTAGCTAAAGCCGATGGAACTACCGAAGAGATTGTCTTCGAAAAAGCTATTCTCGCAACGGGATCGGTCCCGGCAAAAGTGCCCGGGCTATCAATCGATTCTCCTCGCGTAATGGATTCAACGTCAGCTCTTGAGCTGAATGATATTCCTAAACGATTGCTGGTTATAGGAGGAGGGTATATCGGCCTGGAATTAAGCACAGTATACGCCGCCCTCGGAAGTAAAGTGACAGTTGTTGAAATGCTGCCCGGATTACTTCCCGGCGCGGATCGGGATCTGGTGGCGGTACTCGACAGACGTGTGAAATCGATGATGGAAAATGTTTTTACGGAAACGAAAGTCGTTGAATTAAAAGATAATGGTGATTCTGTGACTGTAAAACTTGAAGGCGCTAAAATTACTGATACGTCGTATACCTTCGATAAAGTATTGATTTCGGTGGGTAGAAAAGCGGTTACCGCCGGACTTGGTCTGGAAAATACCAAAGTAAAAATAAGTGAGCGCGGATTTGTTGTAGCGGATAAGACTCTTAAAACGGACGATGATTCAATCTACGCTATTGGTGATATTGTCGGAAATCCGATGCTTGCTCATAAAGCTGCGGCTGAGGGAAAAGTAGCCGTTGAAGCTATACTTGGTCATAAAGTGGCGTTCGAACCGAATGCAATCCCGGCTGTTGTATTCACGGATCCGGAACTTGCCTGGGCCGGTATTACGGAGATCGAAGCGAGAGAAAAAGGAATTAAAGTTGAAGTTGCTAAATTTCCATGGGGAGCAAGCGGACGCGCAACCACTCTTGACAGAAATGACGGAATGACCAAACTGATAATTGAGCCGGAAACGGAAAGAATACTTGGAGTGGGAATGGTTGGCGTAGGAGCTGGAGACATGATTGCTGAGGGTACGTTAGCTATCGAAATGGGAGCGGTTGTAAAAGATCTTGAATTGACAATTCATCCTCATCCGACTCTGTCTGAAACAATGATGGCAGCCGCGGAAGTGTTTTACGGACACGCGACCGATATGTACCGTCCAAAAAGAAAATGACGTCGATTAATGAGGCTTAATTGAAAACAAAAATTATCTTCTCGATTATTCTTTTATTCAGCATTCGCATCTCCGCGCAGAATATTGACTGGGTTCGCCATGATTCTTTAGTCAAAGCCGGTATTAATCAGATCTATGGGATTGAGTTCGATAAAGCAGATAGGACTTTCGATCAGGTCGTGCGCGAATATTCTACACATCCGTCGGGAAAATTTTTTAAGGCAATGACCACGTGGTGGCGCATCCTGCTGGACATTGACAATGAAAGTATGGATGATAAATTTTTCGACCAGCTTGAAGAAGTATT
>JBAYWA010000262.1:0-3588 GCA_041674325.1 Melioribacteraceae bacterium
CCTGTCCTAATGGACCGGTTGTAGTTTCCACACCCGGCAGATGACCGTATTCAGGGTGTCCGGCTGTACGGCTGCCCCACTGACGGAATGATTTAAGATCATCCATAGTTACATCATAACCGCTCAGGTGAAGCATTGTGTAGAGTAGCATCGAGCCGTGCCCCGCGGAGAGTACAAACCTGTCCCTGTTTGCCCATTTAGGATCATCGGGATAATGAATTAAAAATTCGCTGTAAAGAATTGCGGCAACATCCGCCATACCCATCGGCATTCCGGGATGACCGGAATTTGCTTTCTGAACACCTTCCGCAGCTAAAATCCTGATCGTATTTGCCGCCAATTTCGTAATATCAGTAGTTTGCATTTTCAATTTCACCTTTTTTTGAATATGGATTTATTAATTCGATTTTTGATTATTTATTAAATTAAAACCAAGCTCTCTTAAGACTGAATTCAGTTCCTCATTCCCGTTCATCAGTCTTAACTTATAAAACGGAAACTCCCTTCTGACGGGATATTCGTTTCTCTGTTTTTCAAAAGTGACGATCGAATTACGAAGGAGTTCATCATCATTTTTAACATAATATGTTGAGAGGATTATCTCAGCAAGAATCTCCTGATTGGGTTTTCCATTACAATCAAAAGTCAACTCACCGGGACCGGCCGGAGCAGGGACTGACGCAGGATACCAGTCAGTCTCAATTCCCATATCAAAAAATGAATTTAATGCTCTCACGCAGGCGGCCGTTCCGTTGGCCTTTCCGTCGGCGGAGTAGCCGGCAATGTGGGGAGTGGCTATTTCTGCCAGATTTAATAGTTCGGGATCAATATCCGGCTCATTCTCCCATACGTCAATTACCGCGGAGCTTAATTTTTTATTTTTGAGAGCGTTCTTCACTGCAATAGTCTCAACAACTTCTCCGCGCGATGTGTTGAATAATATTTTTCCCTGCTCTAATGATTCAAAAAAAATCTCATCTGCCAGATGAAATGTCTTATCTATTCCATCCTTTATCAGCGGAACATGAAAAGTGATTACATCACTCTCCTTCATCAATTTATCAAAAGAAACAAATTTCCCCTTTCCTTCCGCTCTTTCTCTGGGAGGATCGTTAAGTAGAACTTTCAATCCCAGAGCTTCGGATAATCGCGCCACTTTACTTCCCACATTTCCCACGCCGACAATTCCGATTGTCATTCCGGACAAATTTATTTTTTTAATAGAAGCGAGTGTCATAAGCGCGGAAGCGGCATACTGCATTACCGATGATGAATTGCATCCGGGCGCGTTGATCCATTTAATCTTTTTTGAATCGCAATATGCAGTATCGATATGATCGTAGCCGATTGTAGCGGTGGCAATGAATTTTACTTTTGTCCCGTCAAGCAGTCCTGCATTGCATTTAGTCCTCGTCCTGATAATCAACGCATCCGCGTCTTTGATATTGGCGTTTACAATATCAGAGGGGGGCAGATAAATAATATCGGCAAAAGGTTCAAGAACTCCCTGCAATAACGGAATCTTGCTGTCCGCCACTATTTTAATTTTTCCGTTCATATCCGTTTGCAAATGATCAATTTGATTGCCCAAAAAGTAAAATTTGGTCTGTAATTTATGATTTTTAATGGAATAATGGGGGATAAACGTTGGTATTACAGCCGGAAGAGTGTCCGGTTACCGGCTTTTCATGAACGAGATTATCTCACCGGCTGCACTTGCCGGCTTCTCGAATTGAAGAAAATGTCCGCATTGATCTATAAGAGATAAAAATGAATTTGGGATGCGCGCGGACGCTAATGAAGCAACTTCTTCCGGCGTACTGTTTTTGTGAAGAATTGGATGCGGTATCAGCCTGTCGTTTTTGCCGAAAAGGATCAGGGACGGCTGAGTAATGAGATACAGTTTGTCGAATACGGGATAATCAAGCAGTCCGTTAAGTGAATTTGAAACAACTTTGCAGTTATCCTTATAATTTTTCCATTTCTTCATTTTTATTCTATCGTTTATCATTGCCTCAACATCATCCGGCATCTCAAAGAAATTTAATTGATAATTAAGCCGTATCTGCCGGTCGCTAACCATAGAGTAAAGCTCGGGCGAGTTGTTTCTCTTTATCCACTCTGTTTCTTCTTCGCTGAAAGTTTCAAATCCGGCAGGGGCTAAAAGAATTAATCTGTTAATAAGTCCGGGATAGAGTAGCGCAGTAACAATTGAAATGTGGCCGCCCATTGAATGACCGGTCAGCACTACATTTTTGAGTGATATTTTCCGAATAAATTTCGCAATGGTGTCTGCGTAATATTCCATCGTACCAGGATGCACACCCCCGGAAGATTTTCCATAACCGGGCAGATCGATTGCTATACATCTGAATTGATCTTTTAATAGCGGAATTAATTTTGACCAGGCGGGTATGTAGCTTGAGAGTCCATGTATGCATAGCAGAACAAATTCGCTCTCCCGGTTTCCTTCATCGGTATAGGCAATTGAGATATTTTCATCAATCTGCGCTATCGAATAATCAAAATCGTATATCAGTTCCGGAAATTGCATTGAAAGGTTTCAATATAATAGCACACGGATGACACTGATCACGCGGAGATATTCCGCGTCTATCAGTTAATCCGCGGCACCTGTCTATAAAGGCAGGGCCGCGTTAAATTATTTCTCTATTTAATAAAATCCAGTACCGCATTCGAAAATTCCCGCGGATGCTCTATCTGAAGCATATGTCCGCAGTTATCGATTTCATAAAGTTTGACATTTGGAATCTGGGATGCGCCCCATCTAAATACATCCGATGTATGACCCGGGTTCAGATAGGGATTTGGGATCAGTCCGTCGTACTTTCCATACACAATTAATGTAGGGACGGAGATATTTTTTATTTTATCGAATGTGGGCTGATCGAGCATTGCACTAACACTTCTAACAACAGTATAGCAAAACTCATCAAAGTCTTTCGCTTTAATCATTCTTACCCGTTCCTCAACCATCCATTCCCATCTATCATCCCATGAATAAAAATTCATTGCAAGATTTCTTCTTATTGCATCTTCAGGTGTCTTTTTAACTCCGTTCTTCGTCATTACGCTTCTCAGCCAGTCTCCCTCCCCCTGCTCAAATTCCTCTACACCTGCCGGTGATGCAAGGACGAGTTTATCGAGTCTCTCCGGGTATTTCAATGAAAAAGTGATTCCTATCTGACCGCCCATTGAGTGGCCGACAAGAATAAATTTCTCCAATTTTAACTCATCAGCCAGACGTTTAATTTGGTCTGCATAAAAGCTCATACTGTAAGGATAAGCATCCTTCTGAGATTTGCCGTAACCTGGAAGATCAACGGCTATTACGCGATAATTTTTTGAAAGTTCCGGGATGGCATAGCGCCAAAATCCGGCATTACTAGCAAGTCCGTGAATAAGAACAATTGTTTTTTCTCCTTTGCCGGCATCGACAAATGAGATAGAAGGATTACTCAAAACAGACTTGGTCGGAAATCCGTAATCAATATCCTGAAATTCAACCGGCGGAAGATTTGTATATAGGAAGCCGGAACATCCGCCAAGGAAAAAGAATGGCAGCAG
>JBAYWA010000263.1:0-3586 GCA_041674325.1 Melioribacteraceae bacterium
AAAATGCAGCCAAGTATCAGTTTCGATTTATAACGGCGGAAATATTTATTGAGATATTTAAGATTCCCTAACAATTTTTATCGCTTTCTTTATTAATCTTACAACAATCGGTGGTGAAATAAAATTCCTTTTCCCTTGAACGGAAAAATTAATCCGACAGGAATCGAGAAATTTTAAATTTTTCCTGCTAATTATCCTATTACATCAAATCCGGTATATTTCTGCAAAACTTTCGGAATGATGATCTTTCCTTCAGGCGTCTGATAGTTTTCGAGAAGCGAAACCATCAGGCGGCTAGTAGCCAGGCCGGATCCGTTAAGAGTGTGAACGAATTCGATTTTTTTATCCTCTTTCCTGTATCGGATATTCGCTCTTCTCGCCTGGAATGTTTCGAAGTTGCTGCAGGAAGATGCCTCCAGCCATTTATTTTCCGCGGGAGACCATGTCTCGATATCGTAACACTTAGCGGCTGAAAAACTCAGATCGCCCGTACACAGCATTAATATACGGTACGGTATTTTCAATGCCACGAGAATATCTTCGGCGTCTTTCACCATTGCTTCCAATTCGTCGTATGAATTATCCGGCCTTGAAAATTTTACCATCTCAACTTTGTTGAATTGATGAACTCTCAAAAATCCTTTAGATTCCTTTCCGTACGATCCCGCCTCTCGCCTGAAACAGGGTGAATAACCTACATACTTAATCGTTAATTCCTTCTCGGAAAGAATTTCGTCACGATGAATATTTGTAATCGGAACTTCCGCGGTAGGCACCGGATACAATCCGTCCTTTTCGATATGATACATATCCTCTTCCATCTTCGGAATCTGGCCAGTTCCCTTCATCGATTCCCTGTTAACCAGAACCGGCGGAAATATCTCCGAATAACCGTGATCGTTCAGATGAGAATCGAGCATGAAATTTATAAGAGAGCGCTCGAGCGTTGCGCCTTTTCCCATATAAAGAGGAAAGCCGGAGCCCGAAATTTTTGTTCCCCTTTCAAAATCCAGTATAGAGTGTTTTTTGCCGAGCTCTATATGATCAAGCACCTTAAAATCATTTCCGAATGAAAATCCGTCAGGGAGCCATCGCCGAACCTCAACGTTTTCTTCCGCGGATTTACCAACGGGAACCGACGAATGAGCAATGTTAGGTGTATTGCGTAAAATGGTGTCCATATTTTCTTCGATATCCCGCAACTGTCCGTCAAGAAGAGCAATCTCATCCCCTACACGCTTCATCTCGGCAAATACTTCCGACGTATCCTCACCCGCTTTTTTCATCTGCGGTATCCTGGCGGAGACCTGATTTTTCTTAGACTTCAGATCCTCAACTTTAGCGATATAAGAACGGCGCTTTTCATCAAGTCCCAGAATCTCGTCAACTATATCTTTTGCGTTTTTATTAAGCAGTCCCTGCTTTACAATTGCGGGATTCTCTCTGATAAATTTAACATCTAACATATTTTCCTCATTTTTAATAAATGGGACGCCGAATTTTTTATGATAAAATGAATTTTAATTATCTTAATTCATCAAATATCATAAGAATCGGCGTTCAATTACTTTATAACAATTGTATAAATTTTATTAGGAACGTAGATCTCTTTAACAACTGTTTTACCATCAACATAAATTTTTACTTTTTCATCCGCAAAGACCGCATTTTTCACATCTGCTTCCGTCACATCAGCCGGCAGGTCAATTTTTGATCTGACTTTCCCGTTAATCTGGACCACAATAGTTATGCTGTCCACGCTCAGGGCTTTATGATCAACATCGAACCAGGCCGGATTCTGGAACAAAGATTTTTCTTTGCCTAGAAGTTTCCAGCATTCTTCACCCAGATGCGGCGCGAGAGGCGAAATAATTACAGCTAATCTTTCAAGAGCATAAAGAGCAACATCTTTGCGGCATTCCGATAAATTTTTCATCTCATTCGACAATTCCATCAGAGCCGCCACTGCCGTATTGAATCTGAAATTTTCAATTTCGGCATCAACCTTCTGGATCGACTGATTCACCTTTCTGTAAACAGATTTTTCAGCTTCATTCAATTCCGACAATTCATAACTATCCTTTGCCGAAAATTCTTTTGACAGTCCGGCATTCGATTCGAACATTGAATACACTCTCTGTACAAAACGGTCGACGCCGACAATTCCTTTATCGCTCCAATCGCCGCCAAGTTCGTACGGACCCATAAACATAAGGTACATTCTGAAAACATCGGCACCGTAATTTTCCATGAAGAAATGGGGATCTACAACATTCCCTCTGGATTTAGACATTTTTGCGCCCTGGCTGGTAATTGTACCCTGATGAATCAGTTTCTGAAACGGTTCATCACTCTTCACCATTCCGATATCGCGCAAAAATTTATGAATGAACCGGGCGTACAAAAGATGCATCACAGCGTGTTCGGCTCCGCCGACATACATATCCACGGGAGTCCAATTATTAGCAAGGTCCGCATCGAACATCCCCCCGCTGAATTTCGGATTCATATAGCGGAGATAGTACCAGGATGAATCAACGAATGTGTCCATCGTATCAACATCCCTGCGCGCGGGTTCGCCGCATTTCGGACAATTTGTATTTACAAATTCCTTATTACCCGCCAGAGGCGAGCCGCCGTCGGGTTTAAAGGCCACGTCGTACGGAAGTACCACGGGTAATTCATCTTCCGCGACCGGTACTTCGCCGCATTTATCGCAATAGATTACCGGTATAGGGGTTCCCCAGTAACGCTGACGCGAGATGAGCCAGTCGCGTAGTCTGTAATTTATTTTTTTTCTGCCAAGACCTTTTTGTTCCAGATCTTCCGTGATTTTCCCGATTCCGGCATCGGACTGAATTCCGTCATACTTGCCGGAATTAATCATCATTCCTATCTCCGTGAATGCTTCGGTTAGTTCATCATCCGGATTTGTATCGGGTTTAAGAATTACTTTACGGATGGGAAGATTAAATTTTTTCGCAAATTCGTAATCGCGTTCATCATGCCCTGGCACCGCCATGACACATCCTGTTCCGTATGTCGCAAGCGCGTAATCGGCAATCCAGACAGGAATCCGCTCACCGTTTACCGGATTTACAGCGTATGCGCCGGTTGGAACACCGGTCTTCTCCTTTACAGTAGAAGTTCTTTCAATTTCGCTGAATGATTTCACCGATTCTATATACTGATCAACGCCTTCTTTAAAATCCGGTTTTGTAATTCTCTGAACGAGATCCTTTTCCGGAGCCAGCACAACATAAGTGACCCCGAATAATGTATCCGGTCTCGTTGTAAACACAGTTATCTTTTCATTGCTTCCTTCAATCGCGAATTCAACTTCGGTTCCGGTACTTTTTCCAATCCAGTTGGTCTGCATACTTTTTGTTTTTTCGGGCCAATCTATTTTATTCAAACCCTCTAGCAGTTCATCGGCATAATTCGTAATCTTAAAAAACCACTGAGTAAGATTTTTCTGGATGACCGTTGTTCCGCAGCGCTCGCAGTTTCCATCGCTCAGAACCTGCTCATTCGCTAAAACAGTCTGACATGAGGGGCACCAGTTAACGGGCGCGTTTTTTCTATA
>JBAYWA010000264.1:0-3548 GCA_041674325.1 Melioribacteraceae bacterium
GCAGTATATCCCGGATTTTTTCGGAAATTGGAGTACCGCCAGGTTCACGGATAATTTTTACTTTCTTGCCGTTCTCAACAAGATATTTTTCAAGAAGCTGCACCTGAGTGGATTTGCCGCAGAAATCCAGACCTTCAAATGTTATGAACATAACCGCTACTGTTTAATGATGTATTCAAGTTTATTAGGAATCGTATTTGTATGGATAATAAAAGGAGGAACTTCAATTACCGCTTCTGTTGTGCCGTGCTCTTCACGAAGGGCAGACCAATAGTCTACATAAGCCTTAATGCTGTCGTTAGTGAACTTGCCGAGCCTGTTTATCCCGCCGCGGAGTACTACATTTATCCTACCGGGAAATAAAATCAATTCCTTGGAAGAAGGCACATTGCGGGTTTCCACTAATACATTCTCGAATGTTCTATCGACGATCTTCTGCACCTCAAATTCAATTGTGCAGGTTTTCTCAGAAGCCGTAATTCCCTCCGGAGTTTCGATATTAAGTTCCATCATTACATTTTCAGCAACATCGAAAAGCTCTCCGGATTCTGTTTTCAGAGAATCTATCTTCTGAAGCAGGTAAGCAGGACCATATATCTCCACCTCACCGGGGGTTGTTTTCACAACGGAAGAGGGCCCGTATCCCGGTTTAAATTCGATCTTAAAATTCTTTATCAAACCGACCCTCTTGGATCCGACTCTTTCAACTTCGTATTCAATAAATGAGGGGGAGATCTCCAGAACCTGTAGCGATGAAGTAAGCCACGTGTTGGTTTTCAACAGATCATTCAGCTCATATCTTCGTCTGCCGGTTCTCTTATGGACCGATATATCGAAATTTTCCGCAGATCCGAGCACCAATTTGGCGAGATCCCAGCCTCTCCCTTTAACCTCTATATCAACCTCCCTTACAGACGAATATCCAAGGGCATAATACTTTGGAAGCTCAGTAAAATGAACGGGTACTCTAATAGTAGTTATGAAAACGTCGGATAAGGAGACTGCAACCCAGAGAGCTACCGAGCAGAAAAGTATGACTGAAACGCGTACTAGCTTTTTCTTCATGGCTAAATATAAAAAAAACTCCACAGAGGTGGAGTTTTGTTGTTAGCTGATTTATAAATCATTTTATCTTATCTTATTGAAAAATTCTCTCAATTCATCTCTGTTTGCGCGTGAGATCTCCCTTCCCCTAATCGGAAAGTTTTCATAGCCGCGTGCCAGATGGCGGAGTTCGTGTACATTTAACCTGGAGAGTTCTTCATCGGAGGGGATTGGTCCCAACGGTGCTCCGGTCTCTTCCTCGCCTGTAATCTCGCCCAGGGCTTCCTGTCTCAGCATTTCCAGTCTGGAAAGAGGCGGTTCCTGCTCAGTTTCTTTTTCGGGAATAACTTTTTGAGGTCTAACTCTTTCCTTACGTTCTCTTTTTATAACTGGTTTTTCATCCGGCTCGGAGAATAATGAATTGTCCCCGGTTTCAGGCTGTTCTGATTCTGCAATTGACTTAGCTTCAGTTCCGAGATCAATTACTTCCGCAGGTTTCTCCTTTTTCTTAACTGTCTCCGGTTCAGTTTTCAGCGATTCCGATGAAAAATAGATTATCTCTTCGAGCTGATCATCGGGCCGCGGGATCACGTGTGCAGAAACCAATTGTCCCACTCTTTGAGCGGCTGCGGCTCCGGCATCAACGGCAGATTTAACCGCCGCTACTTCGCCTATTATTTTTACCGTAACCAACGCAGCCGTAATTTTCTCTTTGCTTACGAGTTTTACGTTTGCGGCTTTAACCATAGCATCGGCCGCTTCGATAGCGCCTATAAGGCCCTTAGTTTCAATTAAACCTAAAGCTAATTGCATAAATTATTTTGCGCGCTTAGGAAGGATCAATTCAACATCTGTATGTGGACGTGGAATGACGTGAACTGATACTAATTCTCCTACTCTCTGAGCTGCTGCAGCGCCTGCGTCTGTGGCTGCCTTAACTGCTCCGACATCTCCGCGAACCATTACTGTTACGTAACCGCCGCCTATTGTCTCTTTTCCTATCAGTTCAACTTTTGCTGCTTTGACCATTGCATCAGCGGCTTCGATTGCGCCGACCAATCCTTTGGTTTCAATCATTCCAAGTGCGTCAAGTGTCATAAATTTGCTCCCATATTTGGTTTTATCAGTGATTCAAAATAATTTATATCGATAAAAATGTCAATTTTATAATGCTATTTATTGAGCTGGAACTCATTTTTTGCCGCTATTCAGATAATCCTCAAGCATAACAGCAGCCGCGTTCTTATCAATTAATGATTTATCCCGCCTCTTCTTTTTTGAACTTACCGAATGAATTATTCTCTCCATGGCTATCGAAGAGGAATATCTTTCATCCACCAGTTCAACACTTAACTCTGTTTTTTTCTCCAATTCCATTTTGAATTTAAGAACAGCTTTGGAAATTTTTGACTCATCTCCGCTTTCTTTTAAGGGATAACCTAAAATAATCTTTACTACGCAATACTCCGAAATCACTTTTTTAAGTTCATTCCAGAATTTAATGTCGTTAGGTATTGTGACCAGCGGATAGCCGAACATGTTGAGGGGATCGGTAACAGCGAGTCCTATTCTTTTTCCCCCGTAATCAATTGCGAGAATCCTCTCTTCACTCAAAATTAATTCCTCTATATACCCTGCTGGTTGTCCGCGTCGAAACGTTCGACAGAAAAAATTCCCCTGTTCTTTTTCAGCCGTTCTATAAGTTTATTTAAATGCTCCAGGTCCTTAACAAAAACCGTGATTGTCCCCTTAAAAAGTGAATCGCCGGTTGTAATGTTGACAGATTTAATATTGGTGTTCTGATATGTGGTGATGCTGTTTGAAATATCCTTGAGAATTCCGGGAATGTCATCGCCTCTTATAGTCAGTCCAGCGACAAAAAACGCGCCGTTATTCTTAGGCCATGTTACCGGCACAAGCCGGTCGGGATTTGATTTGACCATATTGATAAGATTTTTACAATCCTTCCTGTGAATCTTAATTCCCTCTCCTATCGTTACAAATCCGATTACCGGATCGCCCGGTATCGGGTTGCAGCATTTTGCATATGTATATGCGAACCCTTTATGATCCCCCTCTACAACAACCTCGCCCGCATTACCTCTCGCTATATCGATGAATTTTTCGAACTGCACTTCGGGTACAGCTTTATCTTCGGTCTCGATAGTGGGATTTAATATCTCATCAAGATCAATCTTCTCCTGAGCCAGGGCCCTGAAGAACTGCCTGTTGTTATCAAATTTAAGTTTGCGGACAAGCTTCAGCAGATCATCCGGAGTGAAGGAAAGTTTCAATTTCTTAATTTTTCTTTCCCAGATCTCTTTCCCGGAATCGATTACAACTTCTTCCTCCTTATTGAGGTATTTCCGGATATTATTCTTTGCCTTGTGGGTCTGGACAAATTGTAGCCAGCTTTTATTGGGATGCTGGTTTTTTGATGTGATGATCTCAAGCTGATCTCCGCTGTGAAGAATAGTATCGAGCGGAACGATTTTTCCGTTGAC
>JBAYWA010000265.1:0-3540 GCA_041674325.1 Melioribacteraceae bacterium
AGCATTCATCACTTCTTCAGTTATGAGTACGGAACCGGAGAAAGTCTCGCCTCCATGAACAACGCGGTGTCCTACAGCGTCAATCTCTTTCTTATCTTTAATCACTCCGTGATTCGGAGAGAGCAATACGGCTATAACGTATTCTATCGCGATTGTGTGATCGAGTATCTCACCGACAATTTTTATCTTCTCTTTATCGTGGGGCTGATGAGTCAAAACCGCGCTCGACATACCGATACGTTCAACCATCCCTTTCGCCAGCACTATCTGCGAAGTCGTATCCATAAACTGATATTTGATGGATGAACTTCCGCAATTAAGAACCAAAACTTTCATTTCTTCCTCAAAAATTTAATTGATTATTTTCCCATCAGTGTCATATTTAAAAAATCCTTCGCCGGTTTTCTTGCCAAGTTTTCTCTCCCTCACAAGTTTGCGGAGAATCGGGCAGGGGCGGTAGCGTGGCTCACCCAGAGTGCTCCATAAAGTTTCCATCCAGGCAAGAACTTCATCAAGCCCCATTGAGTCAGCCATTTCAAGAGGTCCCGTATTGAAATTATAACCGAGTCTCATCGCAGTATCGATATCCTTCGCGCTGGCTACACCTTCAAGTAGGATATACATTGCCTCATTAAGAAGCGGAACAATTGCGCGGGTTGTAACAAAGCCGGGGTATTCATAGACTTCAACCGCGGTCTTCCCTATGCGCGAAGCGAATTTCTTGATGATTTCAACTGTCTTATCCGAAGTCTCGAGCGCACGGATCAGTTCCACGAGCGGGACTTTTGGTACGGGATTGAGAAAATGCATACCGATTATCTTTTCTCTCCGTTTTGTAACTTCGGCGATTCTTGTAAGACTGAGTGTTGAGGTATTGGAGATAAAAATAGTTTCGGGCTTGGCGATCTCATCGAGTTCGATAAAAATACTCTTCTTAAGATCGTAATTTTCGTCAACAGCTTCGATGATCAGATCGCATTCAGGTATCTCACTGTGATCTGTCGTCCATTTAATTCTGCTGAGGACCGATTTCATTTCGCTCTGAGTCATGGCCCAGCGGGCAATCTCGCGCTCCATAGAAACTTTCAGGTTTTCTTTTGCCTTTTCGACCTGTTCATCATCTCTTTCAACGAGTAAAACATCTAATCCCGCGTTGGCAATTGTCTGGGCAATCCCCTGTCCCATAATACCGCCGCCGATTATTGCGACATAATCGATCCGTTCGAGTTCTTCGGCTTTATGAACACCTCCGAGCAGATCCTCCAGTTTTAATTTTTCCTCTGCCATTCTTTTCCCATCTATTATATATGTTATAAATATTGACCGTAAAGATAGATAAAAACGAAAATAGAAACTTTAATGGAACAACAATTATACCAGATAAAAATCGCGGAAAAAGCACTTAAGAGAGGAATTGAAACGCATAATTATCAATATTAAAAAGCGCAGGATCAATTATGAGAAAGAGCCAACTGCCGGTTCCGGTTTACGGGAAATATATACCCTTACTTCCGGACTAGCCCTCCCGTGAGACGGAGAAATCATGGTTGCGGCACGATTTAAAGAATATTTTATCAACTATTTATATTTTGGCTTACGGATAATGATTAAGTTATGGCGTCAAAAAAACAATTACTGATGCAATCAAAAGAGGTTCTGCAAAAATTTTTCGGATTTACCGATTTCCGGCCGGCTCAGGAGGAGATAGTATCCGCCATTCTGAATGGCGAGAGCGTGCTGACAATTCTTCCAACCGGAGGGGGAAAATCGCTTTGCTACCAGATTCCCGCGTTGATGTCTCCAGGCTTCTCTCTCGTAATCTCTCCGCTCATTGCCCTTATGAAAGACCAGGTAGATTCTATTAATAAAATTGATACCGTCGCGGCATTCATAAACAGTACGCTGGACCATCAGGAGATCGAAAAAGTATTCAGAAATCTTACCGGGGGATCTATAAAGATCTTATACGTCTCCCCCGAAAAACTAAGCATCAGACCATTCGCAGAACGATTGAAACAGCTGAGACCGTCCAATTTATTCGTAGATGAAGCCCACTGCATAAGCGAGTGGGGACATAATTTCAGACCGAGTTACCGGAAGATAAAAGAGTTCGCCGAATTCATAGGGATTGAAAATGTTTCCTCATTCACTGCGACGGCAACCGAAGATGTGCGAAGGGATATAATTGAACAGCTTGGGTTGAAAGATCCGAAAATTTTCGTGAGGGGATTTGAAAGAGAGAATTTTCATCTAAACGTGATTCACACTCCCCACAAAAAAGAAAAGATCGCCGAACTTTTAGCAGGAAGAACCGATCCCGCTATTATTTATACGGCTACCAGAAAATCCGCAGAGGAAGTCTCGGAATTTCTCAGAAGCAAAAAAATTAACTGCTCATTTTATCACGCAGGCCTGAATCCGGAACTTCGCAGAATGATTCAGGACGATTTTATCTCCGGCAGAATAAAAGTGATTGCGGCAACTAATGCATTCGGAATGGGGATAGATAAAAGCGATATCCGTTCGATATTTCATTTTAATATTCCGGGCACAATCGAAAATTATTATCAGGAGATCGGAAGGGCCGGGCGTGACGGGCAGGATGCCTCGATATATCTTCTATACGATGAGCGGGACCGTCTGATTCAGGAATATTTTATAGAGAGTTCCTCTCCAACCCGCAATCAGATTGAAGATGTGTACCGTCTGATCTGCGATTACGGCAAAGTTGCGCTGGGAAATATCTCCGATAAGGAGATTCCCATCGATAAAAATTTCCTCTCTCTGCTGAAGGGGAAAAGCGTAAATCAGGGACTCGCGAACGCAGCAATAAGAATTCTGGAGGAATCGGAATTGATCCGACGGAAACCGGAATTCGAGAATAAACATTTCGGTCAGTTTATTCTGGATCCGAAGCGGTTAAACCAATTCGCAAAAAGTTTTACTGATGCCGAGCTGAAGGATCTCATACTGGTATTAGCACGCGATTACGGAAGCCGGATATTCAGAGGCAAAGTACAACTGAACATCGAAAAACTTTCAGAACTGCTTGAGATTCCCCACGAATCTGTAATTGAATTGCTGAATACCGTCAGCCGGTCCGGCGTTTTCTCGTACGATCATCCTTCCCCGTTCCCCACCGTTAAACTGATATCACCCCGCATCGACGCGAATTTAATACGGCTCAACCTTGAACGTACCAGAAAACTTGCAGAACACAACAGAACAAAACTTGATATGATGATCGGATACGCATTTGCCGAGGAATGCAGATTTAAATATATACTCGAATATTTCGGTCAGCATGACAGCAATTACCGGTGCGGCAAATGTGATATTTGCACCGGGACCGTTTACTCCGCTAAAGCAACTCTGGAATACCTTGAAGAGATTATTCTGCAGACGGTACACGAACTGAAAAAGCCCGTGAAAAAGCGGAATCTGATTCAAATACTTACAGGCAAAACCGATCTTTCTAATCTGAAGAAAATATCTACTTTCAGCTCGTGCTCGCATTTTAAAAAAGAGGAGATCGAAAAT
>JBAYWA010000266.1:0-3493 GCA_041674325.1 Melioribacteraceae bacterium
CAGCGTTGTAGCCACCACATCCGCCGAAGAGATTTCGGCCGAAATGGAAAACCGGTTCAGCGTAGTTGAAGGTTATCTTAATGAACGGGGTACTACTCTAAGCGATAATATTACGTCGCGTCTATCCTCCGGGAATTATCTCATAATTATAGGGGCTATAGTTGGCACAATCGTTTTTCTTTTGGCGGTTTTTCTTATTGCTCCAACAATCACCAAACCTATAAACGAATTCAAACTGGCAATGGAAAGTTTTTCGAGAGGCAATTTTAAAGTAAAACTTGTTGCTGATTCGAAGGATGAATTCGGCGAGATGAAACAGATGCTGATTCAATTCCGTGATGCTCAGGTGGAAAAAATTAAAGCCGCGGAAAAAATATCAAACGGTATTTTCGAGAAGGTTACTCCGGCATCCGATGAGGATGAGCTGGCAATATCTTTCAACCATGAAGTTGATACAATTGAAGATCTTATTCACGAGATTGAGCATCTTACCGATGCTGCTTCCGACGGCGACCTTTCCATACGCGGTGATGCCGGAAAATTCAGCGGCGGTTTCAAAAAAATCGTTGTCGGGTTGAATAAAACACTTGACACCGTTATTTATCCTATCAAAGAAGGTTCCGAAGTGCTGGCTATAATGGCTACCGGTGATCTGACTGTAAAGGTTAAGGGAGAATACAAAGGCGATCATCAGATGATGAAGAACAGTATCAATGCTGTTTCGGAATCGTTAAGCAAAGCATTGGTCGAAGTTTCCGAATCCGTTTCGGCGACGGCAAGCGCCGCAAATGAGATATCCGCCAGTTCAGAACAGATGGCTGCAGGCGCCAATGAACAAAGCGCTCAGACTTCGGAAATTACCACATCGATTGAGCAGATGACAACAACAATTCTTGATAATACTAAGAACGCATCTTTTGCGGCAACGACGGCAAAAAATGCAGGAGAACAGGCAAAGAAAGGCGGACTCGTAGTGAGCCAGACAATTCAGGGTATGAACAGAATAAGTGATGTTGTTGAAAAATCAGCGGAAATGGTTTACGCGCTTGGAAAGAACAGCGATAAGATCGGAGAGATTATTCAGGTAATTGATGACATTGCGGATCAGACTAATCTTTTAGCCTTGAATGCGGCTATTGAAGCCGCACGGGCAGGCGAACAGGGAAGAGGATTTGCGGTTGTGGCAGATGAAGTCCGCAAGCTTGCTGAAAGGACCACAAAGGCGACAAAAGAAATTGCAGGCATGATTAAAACTATTCAGAAAGACACAGGTGATGCCGTTACTTCTATGAAGGAAGGCACGGTTGAAGTCGAAAACGGAAAACGTCTTGCAAACGAAGCCGAAGCGGTTCTTAAAGATATAATTGCCGTTGCCCAGAAGGTTGCCGATACGGTTATTCAGGTTGCTGCAGCCAGCGAAGAACAGTCTAATTCTTCCGAGCAGATAAGCAGAAATATAGAAGGAATCAATAACGTAACACGCGAGACCTCTCAGGGTATTTCGCAGATTGCCAGAGCTTCTGAAGATCTGAGCAAATTGACGATCAATCTGCAGGAGATGATAACACGCTTTAAGATTTCTTCCGAGCACAGCAGATTGAGCGTTAGAAGCAACGGAAAATTGATTCATAGTTAGTCATTATTAAACAATCAAATAATTGCACCAAGTCTTAAAGGCGGTTCCGATCTGAAGCAGGACAAAGGCAGAAAAGAACCGTCTTTAATTTTATTCTCCGGCTTCATAAGAACTTCCTCTTTCTTAAACGAATTAAATTATTTATCCTTCCCAAAAATTCTCTATTTTTGACCATACGAAATGTTATTTTATATTTCAGTTCCATCGGAATGAATAGATGAGCGACATAATACAGGACAATAAGCTGCTTTTGCTCGGCAGGTTGACGGCTGGTCTGGTTCATGAAATCAGAAATCCGCTCTCCGCAATCAAATTGAATCTTGATTATATGAAGATGGCTCAGGATGACCTGCCGTCGGATATAAAGGAAATCGTCTCCGAATCCCTCGATGCATTTGAGCAGGTTAATTTTCTGATTGAAGATGTCCTGGATTTCACACGCAAGCCTACTGAAAAAACTCATCAGGTCTCTATCCAGAATGTTACGGATAAATGTCTTAAAATTATCTCCACAACCGCGCGCAATAAAGGCGTTTCGATCAGCAGCGAGATTCAAGAGAATCTTCCTCTTCTGAATGCGAATAAAAATAAATTAATGCAGATATTTATGAATATTATAAATAACGCAATTGACGCGTCCGAGGAGAAGGGCAATATTTTCATCCGCAGCTGTTTAGAAAACAAAAATGGTTCGGCCTTCCTCCTCTGGGAAGTTCAGGATTTTGGAATTGGCATGAAGCAGGAAGACAAGGAGAAAATCTTAGGCGGATTTTTTACGACTAAAAGTAAAGGGCACGGCATCGGTCTGGGTGTATGTAAAACTCTTATTCAGGAATTAAAAGGCGAAATGTTTTTTGACTCCGAGTACGGGAAAGGTACTACTTTTTCTGTTAAATTTAATCTGGAAGATAAACAGCTATAATTCACTCTGAAGGTTTATATGAGCAAAGCAAAAATTCTTATTGTTGACGATGATGATTTGGTTTCTGCCTCTTTAAAGAAAGTTTTGATTAAACTCGGGTATGATGTGGACGCCTGTCTGAATGCCGGCCAGGTTGAAGAATTCATCACACGGTTCAATCCCGAGATAATTCTTCTGGATATTTATCTTACTACACACAATGGAATAGATGTTCTTCGTTCGTTAAAGAAAAAGTACTCCGGTATACCGGTTATTATGATTACCGGCTATGCCGATGTGAAGATAGCCGTAACCGCCATAAAAGCAGGAGCTTTCGATTTTCTTCTGAAACCGATAGACCTTGAACAATTGAATTTCATTCTGGAAAAAGCGATCGAAAACCTCCGCCTAAAATCGGAAGTAACCAAACTGCATACGCTTTTGGAGGACAATGAACTTACTAAGGAGTTTTTCGGAAAGAGCACTAAAATTCAGCGCATTGTTGCTTCGGTTGAAAAACTGGCGCGGAGTACAGATACTACAATTCTTCTTGAAGGAGAGAGCGGAACAGGTAAGGAAGTATTTGCCAAATTCATACACCAGCAAAGCCCTCGCCGCAACTCCCCGTTCATTACTATTAACTGCGCCACAATTCCAAAAGATCTGGCAGAAAGTGAGCTTTTCGGACACGAGAAAGGGGCTTTTACGGGCGCATCGACAAAAACAAAACTTGGTAAATTCGAACTGGCGGATGGCGGAACTATCCTGCTTGATGAGATCGGCGAACTTACACTCGATCTTCAGGTAAAACTTCTGCGCGTTCTGCAGGAACGAAAATTCTACCGTCTCGGAGGTGAAAAAGAAGTAACGGTCAACGTACGCGTTCTGGCCGCGACGAACAGAAATCTTGAGGAAGAGGTTGGGAGAGGTACATTCAGGGAAGATCTTTATTACCG
>JBAYWA010000267.1:0-3485 GCA_041674325.1 Melioribacteraceae bacterium
ACCGTATATTACCCCCGGATAAATTTACAGTATAGATTTTAGGGACTTCAAACCGAAATGAGCACACCTTTAGTTTTAATTGTCGGGAGACCGAACGTAGGCAAATCGACTTTATTTAACCGTTTAACAAAAAGCACTACGGCAATTGTCGATGATGCCAGCGGTGTAACCCGCGATAGAATTTACGGGGATGTTGAGTGGAATGGAAAATATTTTCGCGTTATAGATACGGGCGGCTACGTTCCCAGAACCGAAGATCTCTTCGAGACAGCCATCCGAGAACAGATTGAAATTGCGATGGATGAATGCGATGCCATCCTATTTGTTGTTGATGGAAGGATAGGGCTTACTCCGGCCGATAAGGAAGTTTCTGAACTTTTGAGGAAGGCAAACAAGCCGAGTTACCTGCTTGTAAATAAATCCGATTCGCCAAGTTTCGCAGTGAACGCGGCTGAATTTTATTCACTCGGTCTCAAAAATGTATTTGATGTATCCGCATTAAATGGAAGAAATCTGGGAGATCTTCTGGATGATCTGATGGAGAATCTTTCATTCGCGGATGATCTTGATGAGGAAGCCCGTCTACGTTTGGCGATTATCGGCAAGCCGAACGTAGGGAAGTCATCAATTGTCAATGCGCTTTTGGGATATGACAGGACAATCGTTACAAATATTCCGGGCACAACCAGAGACAGCATTGATTCTGTTCTAAAATATTACGGTGAAGAAGTTGTACTGGTAGATACAGCAGGTTTGCGTAAAAAATCGAAAGTAAAAGAGAATATAGAATTCTTCTCGAATGTGCGGACATACAAAGCGCTTTGGAGCTGCGATGTTGCCATACTGCTTCTTGATTCCAGTCTGGGTATTGAAAATCAGGATCAGAAGATAATTGACGAAGCTGTCCGCCGCAGAAAAGGGCTCATACTTGCGGTAAATAAATGGGATCTGATAGAAAAGGAGACGAACACAGCGAAACAATACACCGATGCCATACTCAGAAAGATGGGTTCGATCGATTACGTTCCGGTGGTCTACGTTTCAGCTCTCACCAAACAGAGAATATTCAAATTGATAGAGATGGCTAAGAAGGTGAATGATGAGCGAAAAAAGAAGATTCCGACCAGGGAACTCAATGATGTGCTCCTTCCGGAGATCGAAAACACTCCGCCCCCTTCATCCCCGACGGGTAAGGAAGTTAAGATAAAGTACATCCAGCAGGTAGGGGATCACTATCCGATTTTTATGTTTTTTTCGAACGATCCGAGAAATATTCCGGAGCATTACAAACGCTTTCTGGAAAAGATGATTCGCAGGCATTTCGGATTTGAGGGAGTACCATTCACCCTCTCATTTAAAGATAAATAGCTAAGATGTTTTAATACGGGGAATTACGCCAATCCGTTAAATCTCCTCAAACCGGATATTCTGAATTTTGTATAATTGCCAGTCTTTATAATCGAAATGCCACCATTCAAATTCATAGACGGTAAATCCCTCTTTCTCCATCTCAGTCCGGAGCAAGTCCCGCAAATTCCTTGATTCATCTGTGCCGCCTTTATATACGGCATTCGCTCTTTCCGACATCTCATCATACAGACTTGGCATTTCCGCCGGTTCACCGGTATTTAGTTCGATAAGTGTAAGATCAACCGCGCATCCCCGGTTATGCTTTGAACCTTTGGCCGGATCGGCTACAAAATCGTGCAGATTGGGCGGAGTGGCGTCCCAAAAAACTTTTGTTATATACCAGGGGCGGTATGCATCGTGCACCATCAATCCGTAACCCAGTTCTCTCAGACTGTTCTGAACTCTTATAAGCGCTTCTGCGGCCGGCCGCTGGAGGAATGCCCGCGCCTGGCTGTAAAGCGGAGTACTCAAAAAATTATTATCCGAATAGTATCGGATATCAAGCTTGATGGATGGGTCGAGCTTGATAATCTCAGTGAGTTGAGCATCCCTGAAAGTTCCTGATTCTTCCGGAGGTTGAGCCATGAGCGCTTCCGGAATCAATTCATCTATAGGGCGCACGGGCGAAATGTGAAAGAATTCCGCACCCGAGCAGGCAGAAATAAAAAGTATGATTGAAAATATTTTTAGTAATGAACTAAATCTTCCGCTAATTTTCTTCATATAAGACTCATCCGAGGATTTAATTCAACTTAGTTTAAATGATTATTTTTGTCAAATATTTTTACTTTAAGATCTCCGGTTTTTCTAAATTCTCCGGGCAGGAGATAGAATAGCTGTATTGGAAATTAAGCCGGGAGGAGCCTCAAAATCTTAAATCCTAATAAAGGTGACTGAATTCTAAATTAATTATATTTATTCCGTTAAAATTGGTTCAAACTGATGTATCCATTGAGCGCACGGAAAAATATAATTGTAATCGGCGGCAACGCGGCCGGACCGGCTGCCGCTGCAAAGGCAAAGCGCACTGCTCCTGCCGCTAATGTTCTTATGGTTGAGGCGGGCGAGTTCATCTCAACGGGAACATGCGAGATTCCGTACGTTCTTTCCGGCGAAATAAAAAATTATCAGGATATAGTTTTTTTCGATCCGGAATCTTTCGAAAAAGAAAAAGGTGTAAAAGTCCTTTCTTCACATCTTGCCGAGAGGATAGACCGGTCGAAAAAAATAATCACGCTGCGCAATCTGAAGAGCGGACACAATTTCGAGCAGGAATACGATAAGCTGATATTATGTACCGGCTCCAAAGTAGTATCAATCCCTTCTCTTTCTCCATCGCTTGAAAATATATTTACTCTCAAATCTGTAGCGGATCTTATCAGAGTCAAAACATATCTGGAAAATAACAGAGTAAGGGAGATTTTGATTGTCGGGGCGGGGTATATCGGTCTAGAAACCGCCGACGCGCTTAAAAAAATAGGTTTTTCCGTAACGATAATCGATAAAGAAAAATTACCTATGAGAGGCGCGGAGAATGAAACACGCGGTCTGGCTGCCGATCTAATAAGACAGAACGGAATTGAATATCTCTGCGCGGCGCATGATATTAAATTCAATAATGATTCTAAGAAATTCCTGAGTGTTAAGATTGAGGGAAGGGTCTACGAATATGACCTTGTTCTGGTCTCAGCCGGTATTGAGCCGAATAATGCGCTTGCTGTTTCGTCAAAATTACGCATAGGGAGATCGGGCGGAATCAAAGTGGATCAGAAAATGCGCACCGAGGATCCCAATATTTTTGCGGCGGGGGATTGCATTGAGATAATAAACCGGATAACCGGCAAAGCCGATTATTTTCCGGTGGCGACAATAGCGCAGCAGACCGGGCATACGGCGGGCGAGAATTCCGCGGGCGGTAATAAATCATTCCAACCTGTTGTAAAAAATGTCGCGGTGAAATTCTTAGGGAAATCTCTGGTAACTGTGGGATTGAACAGTATCGAAGCTGTTGAGAATGGATTCTCGGTTTCTTCGGTAAGTGCGGTTATTCCCAATCTTGTTAAAGTGATGCCCGG
>JBAYWA010000268.1:0-3462 GCA_041674325.1 Melioribacteraceae bacterium
AAATCCTTTTACAATACTGCTTCCTAAGACTCGGTTACATTCACTCCAATTGATGTGCCGCTTCTTAATGATTGTTTTAATAAATCTTCAATATGATATTCATCTTTCAACTCTGACCGCAAATCTGAAACTTTTATCTAATAATGGATTCCCGTAGTCAGCCTGTTTCTCAAATACTTTCATAAACTATCAATTTTCAATTATTCTTTTAAAAACACTTTCCGAATTTTTGACACAGTCTCCAACGGAGATTCCGCCGCGGTAATTGCCGCTGAGAAATATTCCGGGATTCTCCTTCTCGAATTTGTCAAAATAATTTTCGTGTTCAATATATCCAAGGTTATACTGCGGTATAGCCCTTTGCCACATCCGTTCTTTTATGATTATTGGTTCAGCTTTAATATTCATTATCTGTTTGAATTCTTTCAAGGCGTTATCAATTAAAATCTCTTTTTCTGTGTCGAACAGATGAGGGGAGCGGGCTCCTCCAACAAAAAGTGTAAATGCCGCTTTATCGTCATCGCATCGGTTTGGAAAAATAGTTGAACTCCAGATTGCTCCCAGAAAATTTTTCTTCTCCTTTGAAGGAATAAGAAATCCGAAACCGTCGAGCGGCCGTCCGATATCTTTTTTATAGAAACCGATATATAAAACCATCACCGGGGGATAATAGATTTCTTTGAGATGATCTGCCAGTCCCGGATCCAGCCTGCCCAGGATATCAGCAGTCGTATATGCGGGGACTGTTGAGAGAATATAATCTGAAGAAAAATCATGTATCCCGCCGTTATTCTCATAACTGACTTTCCATTTTGATTCATTGGACATGGAGATAAGCTCTACGTTTTTTACCGTACAATTAAACAAAATATTATTCTTGAGCCTGGCTGCGATAGCTTTGGGAAAGGACTGCATTCCGTCAACGAACGAGAACATTTTTGCGCTTTGTTTCGATTCCTCCGCCCGTTTTTTCCGTTCACGGGCGCCCTTAATCATTCCTTTCACCAGGCCTCCGTAAATTTCTTCCAGCCGGTACAATTTTGGGAAAGCCGATTTGACGCTTAACCGGTGCGGATCACCGGCAAACACGCCGCTTACAAAAGGATCGATAGCGTAGTCTAGAAATTCCTGCCCCAGCCTTCTTTTTACAAATTGTGCAATGCTCTGATAATAACCGTCCTCGGATTTTCCGATGAATGGTTCGCCGAACAGGCGGAGTTTTCCTTGAACCGAGAAAAGCTTTGTTCTTAAGAATGGGGACAATCCGGTTGGAAGGATATGAAGCTGGTTATCTCTAAGGATAAATCGCTTGTTTGAGATCTCGCTTGCATAAATCATTTCATCGTTAAAGCCGATCTCCTCCACGAGTTGTCGAATAAGAGGTGTTGTCTCCAATCCGCTATTCGGACCGAAGTCGATTAAAAAACTGTTTTCGGATTCAGTTTGCATCGCACCGCCCGGCTCATTTCTGCTTTCCAGGATTTGAATCTCATAACCTTCTTTCTGGAGCCAATAAGCGGCCGCCAATCCTGAAATGCCGGCACCAAGTATTGTGATGGATTTATTTTTGGTCATATAATATTTCCCTTGAAACTGAAAGGAGAAACGGAAGAAAATACAAATAAAACTCGCTTCTCACCATTCACTTTTTTCGTTTCACACTAATTCAATCCCCGTTTAATAATCAACGCGTCAACTTTAGGTTCTCTTCCCCTGAATTTTTTATAAATAGTCATTGGGTCGTCGCTGCCCGAGGTCTCCAGAAGAGTTCTGAATGCGGCAGCTGCTTTTTCATCATATACATTATTTGTTTCTTTAAACGCGGCAAACGCATCAGTATCTAAAACAGCGGCCCAGATATATCCATAATATCCTGCTGAATAACTGTCATCAGAAAAGATATGCTGAAAATTTGTGCTCTGATAACGGGATTTTATTTCCGGCATCAGACCGTATTTATTTAAGGTTTTATTCTCAAAATCATTCACATCCCTCTCTCCGGTGTCGGTTAAAGTATGCCAGTCCATATCTAGCAATGATGCCGCAAGATATTCGAGCGTCTCGAATCCCTGATTGAACTGTCCGGCTTTTACTATCTTCTCAATAAGATTCTGCGGAATGGGCTCTCCCGTTAAATAATGTTTTGCATACATCTTCAGCACTTCAGGGTCCGAAGCCCAGTTTTCCATCACCTGAGAGGGAAGTTCAACAAAATCAACTGGGACCCTTTTCCCGGCGGGATAGACTGAAACGCCTATTAATCCGTGAAGCGCGTGACCGAATTCGTGGAAGAGAGTATTCACATCGTCGAAACTTAAGAGTGCCGGTTTATCAACTGTCGGTTTTGTAAAATTGCCCACGTTATAAACGATTGGAGAGATATGTTTCCCGCTTATTGATGACTGTCCTCTGAATTCACCCATCCAGGCGCCGCTCCGTTTATTTTCTCTCGGAAAGTAATCCGTGTACAAAATTCCCAGATGTTTCCCGTCAGATTCACTCACTTCAAAAACTTTCACTTCAGGATGGTACACCGGAATATCTTTTCTTTCGGTGAATTGTAATCCGTAGAGTTTTGACGCTACATCGAACGCGCCTGCAATTACATTTTCAATCTTAAAATACGGCCGAATCATCTCCTCCTCGAGGGCATACTTTTCTTTCTTTACCTTTTCCGCATAGTACCACCAGTCCCAGGCCTGCAGTTTGAAAATGCCTTTTTCTTCGTCTATAATTCTTTGCATGGCGTCTGCTTCGTTTCTGGCTCTTTTTGATGCAGGGTTCCAAAGATCCTGTAAAAATTTATAAACAGCGTCCGGATTCTTAGCCATATTAAGTTCGAGTTTAAAATCCGCGTAGGTTTTATAACCCAGCAGATTAGCTTTTTCAACCCGGAGAGAGATCATTCTAGTCAGGATTTTCTTTGTATCAAATTCGTTGCTATTGTTTCCCCGGTTAACATATGCATTGTACAATTTTTCCCGCAGATCTCTTCTTTCCGAGTACTGTAGAAATGGCACCCAGCTTGGTCTCTGTAATGTGAAAGCCCATTTGCCGAAGAATCCCTTTGACTTGGCGGTCTCCGCCGCGCCCTGAATCACTCCATCCGGCAGTCCGACAAGACCGGCCTGGTCTTCTATTAATAATGCGACGGAGTTTGATTCTTTGAGTATATTTTCTCCGAATTTCACACTCAGCAGTGACAGCTCTTCATTAATTTGTTTGAATCTGACTTTCGAATCGTTGCCTAGATTAGCCCCGCCTCTCACAAAATCGAGATAATAATTATTAAGTACGACTTTCTGTTCCCTTGTAAGATTCAATTTATCTTTCTCAGAATAGATACTCTTAACACGCGCGAAGAGTTTCTCATTAAGATAGATCTCGTCGAAATGTTTTGCAATCATCGGCGCAACTAATCTTGAAACTTCCTGCAGAGAATCATTTGTATTAGAAATATTG
>JBAYWA010000269.1:0-3462 GCA_041674325.1 Melioribacteraceae bacterium
AAAAATATTCTGCTGCTCAATTTCACCATGTACCAGAAAAATTTTGTGCATTACTTTTTTATCGAAGCCCGATACATAATCAACCAATTCTTTTTGATCCGCGTGAGCGCTGAATGACTGCATAACCAATACTTCGGCTTCTACAATATATTCATCCCCGAAGATATTGACCTTTTTTTCTCCGTCGATAAGTTTTTTACCGAGTGTATTTTCGGCTGAATATCCAACCATTAGGATAATATTATCGGGGTTAGAGATATTATTTGCAAGGTGATGTAGAATCCGCCCCGCCTCGCACATTCCGCTGCTGGATATTATTATACATGGTCCGGGAACTGTGTTTAGTCTTTTGGATTCATCGACGCTCTTTATATATGTAAGACGGTTGAAACCGAAAGGATCTTCGTTATTACGTATGAATTCCATTGTCTCGCTGTCGAAACATTCCGGATGGAGCCGGAATACTTCAGTAGCATTTACAGCGAGTGGGCTGTCGACGAAGACCGGAATCCGGGGCGCCATATTTTCTTCGTATATTTTATTTAATGCGTAAACAATTTCCTGGGTTCTCCCCACACTGAAGGCGGGGATAATAATTTTGGATCTCCTGCTGACAGCTTTTTTAACCACATCAGCCAGAGTCTCTTCGGAGTTTAGAGGATTTTCATGTATTGTCCCTCCATATGTGCTTTCGCAGATAAGATATTCAACATCAGGTATTCTCTCCGGATCTCTTAAAACCGGAAGGTTAGGTCTGCCCAGATCGCCCGAGAACGCAAGGTTAATAATTTTTTCCTCTTCGATAATTTTCAGATGTACAATCGCAGAGCCGAGGATATGTCCGGCATCATAAAATGTGAGATAAATTTTGTCTGTTAATTTGATTGTCTGGTGATAGTTGATTCCCACAAATTGATCGAGTGTTTTTAATGCGTCTTCCTGAAGATAAAGCGGTTCAAACGGATTTTGACCAGCTTTCTTCCTTCTTTTGTTAACGAACTCAACATCTTTTTCCTGAATATGGGCGCTGTCCTGCAGCATAATAACACTCAGATCACGGGTTGCAAATGTCGTGTAAATTTTTCCGGTAAATCCTTTTTTAACCAGCGAGGGGAGATTTCCGGCGTGATCTATGTGGGCGTGTGAAAGGATTACAAAGTCAATTTCCGACGGATTAAAAAAATCAAATGTACGGTTTATCTCAAAAGCTTCTTTACGTTTTCCCTGATAGAGGCCGCAGTCAAGCAGGAAAGTCGTCTCTTCGGTTTTGATGAGATGCATTGAACCGGTAACTGTTTTTGCGGCGCCAATAAATTTAATTTGCATCAGGACTCCGATAATTTTTAAGCAAACTATTCAAAGAAAGCGTTAGATTCAATCTAAACAATAAGGAGAGAAGAAACAGATCACATGCGTATGATTTTATAATTGCGGTATCCGGTATAAATTTCGCGGGAGGCTGTTTTAATCACCGTAGTTACGGGCACAGCCAGCAGCATTCCCAATACTCCCAATAATTGACTTCCCGCAATTATGAGGATTATTATTCCGAGAGGATGAATGTCGGTCGCTTTGGAAAAAACATTCGGCTGAATAAGGCCGTTATCTATGGCATAGACAGCTAAAAACATTATTAATATGCTTGGCAGCATCGAAAAATCCCCAAATTGGATCAGAGAGATAATGATTGCCGGTACTCCTCCGATTATCGGCCCAAAGTAGGGAATCAGATGGCCAACGCCCGCAACGAATCCGATAGAAATTGCATTGTTTATTCCGAGTATGCTCAATCCTACGCCGCTCAAAAGACCCACTAAGAATGCATCCAGAATCCACCCTCGTGTGAATCTGCCCAACTGAACCGTAATCTTATCAATGACAGAATATGAAACTTCAAAATACTTATTCGGCATAACATTTATTATCCCCTTCAATATCGATTTGTTGTCCTTGAGGAGGAAGAAAGTCATAAATGGAACTATTACCAGTATTGAAATAACCGCAACCAGGCTGTACAGAATATCATTAAGATTATTTGCCCAGCTGAAAATTATCCCTTGAGTAAAATTTGTGAGTTTATCAATTATGTTTATTGAATTAAGAAACGGGAATGCATCTTTTAATGATCTATCGAACTGCTGAAAAAATGCCTGAAGCTTTTCAGTTGTAAGCGTTGCCGAGAGGCTGTTAAATTGCGACACAATGTTGGGAATTAAATATGAAAAACTTACTACAATTACTAATGCAAGTGAAATAAAAACTGCCAATACGGAAATTAATCTGCTCAGACCCCGTTTTTCGAAAAACTCCACAACCGGATTAAAAATGAGTGAAATTAAGACTGCCACGGCAAGCATGGCAAGAATGTCTGCGAAAACAATTGATAATAATATAATTAGGAAGAGGGATATTAAAAACCAGAGATATTTCTTCCCCTTTTTCATTTCATGATCACTAATTGGCATAATCTGCTTAATCATTTTTATCTCCACTTTAATATTCCTAATTCGGAGGAAAAATTCAATTTGAATCTTCCGGACCGCAAAAATTTCAATGAACTGCGTTTGTGGAATTCCATATATTTGTATTGAATTTTTTAACAATACCGGAATGTAATAATGGCAGAAATTGAACTACTTAATCAGATCAGATCGAGAGCTTCACAGAGGAAAAAAACAATCGTATTGCCTGAGTCTCACGATGAAAGAGTATTGAAAGCGGCAGAAATTTTAACGAGAGAAAAAATCGCATCTGTAATTACACTCGGAAACGAGGACAAGATAAGAACCGATGCAAAAAAAATCAGCGTTGATCTTCAGGGGATCAGAATAATCGATCCCGATAAAAGTGATAAACTGAGCGATTTTACAAATTATTTTTTCAATCTTCGTAAACATAAGGGCGTTACAATAGAACAGGCACGCGAGACCATGCGCCGCGATATTTTCTTCGGCGGAATGATGGTGAGCAGCGGGATGGCTGATGGAAGCGTCTCAGGGTCGTTCGCTACCACAGCCGATGTGATGCGCGCGTCTATCTTTTGTGTGGGGATGAAAGAGGGAATCTCCATTGTGTCCAGCTTCTTTCTAATGGCATTCCCGGAAACAGTATACAGTTTTGCGGACTGCGCCGTTAATCCGAATCCTGATTCGAAGCAGCTTGCCGATATCGCAATCTCCACAGCGGAAAATCATAAAAAATTGACCGGAGAAGAGGCGTATATCGCAATGCTTTCATTTTCTACAAAGGGGAGTGCTGAGCATGAATTGGTAGATAAAGTCCGTGAAGCAACAAAATATGTTCAGGAAAAAAGACCCGACCTGAATGTTGACGGAGAACTCCAATTTGATGCTGCTATTGTTGCAGGTATAGGCAAAAAGAAAGCTCCTGAGAGCAAAGTTGCAGGACGCGCAAATGTTCTGGTTTTCCCGGATCTAAATGCAGGTAATATAGGTTATAAAA
>JBAYWA010000270.1:0-3441 GCA_041674325.1 Melioribacteraceae bacterium
GAAATTCTATCTTTTCTTTTAGTCCTGCTAGAAGCGTCTTCTCTTCAACTTCTTTCTGTTTCAGGGAATTAAGTTCCTGCTCTAATTCCTCTTTCTCTTTTTCCCGAAGTGCTATAAGCAGGCCTGCTTCTTTGAGTTTCTTCTCGGTGCCTGTCTTTTCAATATTAAGCTCTTCAATAAAGCCGACTGTCTTGGCAATCTTGTTTGTAATGTTCTGAATCTTCTGATTGTGCTTTTCTATATTTAGATTATGAGCGGCGAGTTCTTTTCTTATTCCTGATGTATTGTTCTCCTTCTCGGAGATCAGACGCATTAAAGCAAATTTATCCTGATTTAGCTGTTTTAGTTCGCCTCTTTTTTGTTCGAGCTGTTCCCGATTACCGGACAGGGTCTGCTCGTTCTGCGCAATCTCTTCAACTTTCGATTCCTGCTTTTGAGCAAGCTGTATAAGCTCTTCGTTTCCGTCCTCGATAAGAATAATTGTTTCATCGAGCTGAGTCTGCAGTTCCGAAATTTCTCTCTGAAGTCTGTCGTGATTACTTAAGAGTGATTTAAGCCGTTCTTCGGAGACCGAAATATTTTTCTGAGTGGAATGGAGTTGATCTGTATTGAGTGCTATCTCCGCTCTTTTGCCCTGCAGTTCAGAATCGATTTTATTGATCTCATTTCTGTAATGAATCAGCTCGTTCTCTATTTTTCTTATATCCAGATCTATAGTGTCTTTCTTACCGATGAATTCTGAAATGTCATTCAGAAGTGTCTGTTTCCTCATCGAGAGCTGGGCATATTCCCGTTCCGCCAGATCGATCTCCTTGTCGCGGAGAACTGACTGAATCTGAGTATACTGATCTGCTCTTTTTGCCTGACGCTCTAGCGAACGGACGGTTTTTTCTACTTCAGAAACTATATCGTTGACGCGCGTAAGATCCGATTTTACATCTTCCAGTTTTTTTAATGAAAGGCGGCGGCGTAATTTATATTTATTGACACCGGCGGCCTCTTCAAACATCTTTCTCCGTTCTTCAGTTCTGCTGCTCAGGATTGTTTCCACCATTTTCAACTCGATTACGGAATAGGCATTTGCCCCTATTCCGGTATCCATGAAAAGATTTGTTATATCCTTAAGCCGGCAGATGTTTTTATTGAGAAGGTATTCGCTCTCACCCGAACGGAAAATTCTTCTTGTTATTGTAACTTCGGAATACTCTGTAGGAAGAACACCTTTGTCGTTTACAAGTGTAAGCGAAACTTCAGCCATGCCCATCGGCTTCTTCTCGCGGGTTCCGTTGAAGATAACGTTTTCCATTTTATCGCTTCGGAGCGTTGTGGTTTTCTGCTCTCCAAGAACCCAGCGGATCGCATCCACTATATTCGTTTTGCCGCAACCATTCGGACCAACAATACCTGTGATTCCCCGATTGAAATTTATTACGGTCTTATTGGCAAATGACTTGAAACCAAAAATCTCTAACTTTGATAGGAACAAATAGCGCCTCTATAAAATCATTGAATTAAACTGCAAAAATGAATTACTGATGTAATACAAAACCGAATTTGTCGCTTGATATTTAATCAGGATTGCTCCGGCTAATAAAATTATTATCCCGAAACTATAGAGATATACGAGCATGGGCCTCACATCGAATACAACATAAATTCCTTTGAGAATTCTTTGAAAGATCCAGAGGAAAAAGAAAAGAAGGAAGATTAGAACAGAGCTGTTCAGTGAAGCCATAGTGAGAATCTTAAAAAGAATTGCTTCCAGCGGGAGCAGTACTGTGAAAGGAAGAAACGACCAGACGACCATAAAAAAGATACTTAGAAATTCCACCCTCGTCTTGATGAAGAACGACGCGAATTTTATTATAGCCGATATAAGTGCAAATTTTATGATTATTACTACCGAGAAGAATATGAATGAAATCACGGGATTCCAGGCAAGGTAGCTTAGCAGATTCATAAAACTGTGATGCCCGAATGATAGAGCTAATTTTTCGAGCAAAATGTTCGTGCGGTAAAAATAGAGTAATACAGTTATCAGAAGGGATGCGGATCCTGCCTGTATAAGCATAAGTATTGTCGTGTGTATTCCGGACATTATCCGGTGGTCGCGTATATCTGCGTAGAAATTGTAAGGACGCAGCAACGCGCGCGTGCAATCCTCTTTGAATTTCTTCTTGATGTTCACCAGGACCGCCATAATCAGAGTAAGAGAAAGCGCGATCAGAATGAAAATTATTGAATTGTCCTCTTTTCGCGTTCCTATCGGAATTGTCACTTTAGTATCACTGCCGAGTTTTGATACAAGAACTTTATAACCTATACCGTTCAGATTGCGGAAACTACTAAGTACTCCGAATTTATAGATTCCGTCTTTCGAATAACCTCCGTATAAGGATGGATATTCGCCCTTATAATCAAAAAGAGAATTAATGAAGAATCCGGAGATTTTTAATTCTCTTGCCAGATCAATCATGTCTCTGAAATATTTTGCCTGCGCATCGGAAGAAAATTTTGCCAAATATCCGCTCTGATTTCCGTAATAATTCGGGTAACTCATTTCGCTTATGAAAAGAGAATTTTTACCGATGGATTCAATTCCTTTCTGAAGTTCCTCTCTCGAAATCTCCGGCGAAGATGAGTATAATTCGGCGCCGTAAAAATCTATCTCATTAATAGGATTGGTCTGAATTCCAACAAATGAGGCATAGGTGAGAAATCCCTTCTCGTTCATAAGTTTGCCTATGCGGGAAAGAAATTTTTGCGTGGTCTCCGAATTAATTAGGAATGAGCTTCCGGCGCCGAGAATTATCGTATTCCCGAATTCACTGTAGTTTGATAAAGATGATCTCGCTCTGTTAATTGCCCGGAGCTGAAAATCATTATCTGCTAATATTTCTTCCGGTATTGAATTCAACGGCAGTTCTATAAGGGCGAATAATCCTAACTCCTGGCATAATTTAACCGCATAAGGATTTGGATAACTCTTTGGAAAACGGACTGAATTGAATCCTGTGTTCTTTATAAGAATCAGATCGCTTCTTAATTTATCATAAGCGCTCATTTTTCTAAGAGAAGATTCGTCGAGATAATAAGTTGTTCCCTGAAGAGAAAATGGATTACCGTTCAGCAGGAAATTGTTGTCGTTTTTACTCAGCTTATAAATTGAGAATTGCCTGACTGCTTTATCAATTACAACACCATCCCGCAGCAGACTAATTTCGTAAAGATAAAAGTTGGGAGTCCGGGGTGACCAGAGATTGGGATTGTTTATCTCAAGACGCAGTACCGCTTCATTATCCTCGGCTGAAATAGTTGCAGCGTATTCTCCCTTTGCCTGTGGAACAGAAGAGCCGGCCGGAAAAATATTTATCCTGATTAAAATGTTTTGCGATTGTGACACCTGAGACGTTTTACTGAATGCCGAGTTGCCGATTCCGA
>JBAYWA010000271.1:0-3433 GCA_041674325.1 Melioribacteraceae bacterium
AGGGCACAAGGAGACTTACCGCGGAAGCGAATATCAGATTGAATTTGTTCCCAAAATAAAAATTGAAGTTATTGTTGATGATTCTATTGCCGAAAAAGCCGTTGAAGCAATTCTCCGCACCGCAAAGACCGGACAGGTGGGAGACGGTAAAATATTCATCTCAAATGTGGAAGATGTAATTCGAATCAGGACCGATGAATCCGGTCCTTCTGCTATTTAACAATCCGCCAACTAAATGAGGAAGCGCATATAATAGTTTTTACGATTTTATCACTAACGAAGAGATAAAAAGATGTTTCATATGAGAGCAAAAAAACTATTTGCGCTGGCATCATTCTTTTCATTCTTAATTGCGCTATCCGGCTGCGGAATCTGGACAGATTTCACGACTTATTTTAACACCTACTACAATGCTAAAACTTTGTTCGATCAGGTTGAAGAGGAGATCATTCTTCAGAAAAAAGATATTTTTATCTTCAGGGAGGATCTTCAGACCGGCGGATTATTAGGCGGTCAGAACATCTCTCAGTTTAATCAGCCGGCAAACAGCCAGTTCGGCAATCAGACCAATCAACAGACAAACAACCAATTCGGCAGCCAGTTCAACCAGCAGAATCAGAATCCCCAGACGGCATCTCAGCAGGGAACGGTGAGAAGCGGCGCTCAATTGAGCGGTTCATTGAATGAAAACCTAAAAAGGGTAATAGAGAAGTGCTCCAAAATTCTCCAATATGAAAAGAATTCCTCCTATTTCGCGGATGCTCTTTTCATTACGGGGAAAGCTCTTTACTACCAGCAGGAATACGCGCGCGCGCAGAGGAAGTTTACAGAACTCGCCGGTCTTGGAGAAACAAAATATTCATCCGAAAATAAACTGTGGCTGGCAAAGACAAATCTTCAGTTGAGAAATTTTGACGAGGGATTGAAGCTTCTGGAGGAAGTGAAGAGAGAAGCAATAAGTGATTCCGACGATAAATTATTGAATGACGCCTCCATAACAAAAATATCCTTCCTGATCTTTCGTCAAGATCTTCGGGCCGCAATTGAAGAGTGCAAGAATTACCTGAAAGAATCCGATGACGATGAGATATCCGCACTCGTCTCATTTCAGATGGGCAAAATATATCTGAATCTCGATGATGAGCAGAGCGCACTCGATGCTTTTTCCGGGGTTACAAAATATGAACCTACGGTAGATGTTGAATTTCAAAGCAGATTTGAATCGGCTAAGCTCTTAAAAAATCTTGATAGGCTCGGGGAAAGCGAAGAAGCATTTGATGAACTGCGCTACATGGGAAAATTTAAAAACTATACCGATCAGGTGATGATAGAGCTTGGTCAGATATATTATGAAAAAAACAACATTACTCAGGCAGTGGATATTTTCCGCGAAGTTGATACAATGTACAGGCCGTATCCTACATCAGGAATAGCCGAAATGAAACTCGCGGAAATTTTCCACAAAAAACTCGGTCTATACGACAGCGCCCTCGTGTATTATACAAAAGCGTCAATATCCATGACGACAAAGGAAGTAAGATCGGAATCGGGATACCGTGCAGCAGATTTTAATAAATATTTTACTTTCAAAGATGAAAAAAAATATCTTGAGCGGGATCTGGATTATCTGAGCGATATAAATAATTATATGCGTGACTCGATTGATTATGCAATTGCCTACAGGGAATATCTCGATAATGTCAAAGCGGTCCATGAGGCTCAGAAGACCGAGCAGAATATGATGAATGTTGTGGAGATAAATTTTGCCGTACAGGAACAGCAGTATAAACAGCAGTTACTTGCAATGCTCCAGAAGCCGCAAAAGGGATTAATTCTGACTCCGGCACAGCTCATTGGCCTTGGAAGGTATAAAAAACCGGACCGCCCGAGATTTTCGGCTGATTCAACCAAAACAATTCTCTCAAAGAGCTTATATAACCTGGCAAGCCTTTTTTATTCGGAACTGGATGTGCCAGATTCGGCCCGTTTTTATTTCAGTAAAATATTAAAGGAGTATCCTAATACTCCTGTGCGCACCCAGACAATGTATGCGCTAGGCACCTATTACGAAACGCATAATGATTCGGTAAAGGCGGATAGTCTCTTCAGGAGCATTTACGATAATTTTGAAAAAGATCCTATGAGACCCGCGGCCGCTCAAAAACTAGGACTTGTTAAAAAAGAAGAAAAGATTGTTATTGTTAAAAAAGAGGAGGACCCGGCCGAACCGCTATATTATGCAGCCGAACAGATCTATTTTAATAAAAAGTTCGAAGAAGCAATCGATTCATTTAAGACTGTTTACAGGAGATTTCCCGAATCCGGATACGCGCCTAAATCCCTTTACTATACGGGTATGATATATGAGAAAGATCTGAAGATGTATGATTCGGCCGCTTCCGCGTATAAAATACTAACGAACGATTTCTCAAAATCGAAACTTGCGGCGCTAATACTGCCAAGGTATACAGAATATAAAAACGAGAAAGAGCGGATATTCAAGGAAGAAGAAGCCAAGCGTCTTGAAATCGAAAAGCAGCAGAAAGAAATCGATTTAAAAAACAGTGAGAAGAATCTTCAGCAAACCGAAAAGACTGTGCCGGCGGTTTCTGAAAAAAACATTGACACCAAAAAAGAAAATCTGAAAGATAAAAAGCCTATCAAAAACGGCGCAGTAAAAGATTCGGTTCTGCTGAAGGATAGTTTAAGAGTGAGAGAAGAGGATTCTTCTCAGGACAGCAATAAGGTAAAAACCGATACGACCAGGGTAAAACCCGAAAAGATACCTTTCTAAATTTCAGACGCCTAATTAAATGATAAGCCGTAAACGGGTATTAAATTTAATAGAGCAGGGGGAAGGTCTGAATGTCGAGTTCAAGCAGCGTTTCTCATCGCACGAAAAAATTGCGAAGGAGCTTATAGCGTTCGCAAACACAAGGGGCGGCATAATATTATTCGGCGTGGAGGACGATAAATCTATCTACGGAATCGAAAGTGAAAAGAGTGTACATTATCTGGTAACGGAAGCCGCCGATAAATTCTGCGAACCGGGTGTTTCTATTAATGTAACCAATCTGGAAATAGAAGATAAAGAGCTTCTTGTTGTTGAAGTTCCGGAATCGGCTAATAAACCGCACCGGATTCAGGATTATAAAAAGGAATTGGATCTGAATTCCTGCCAGGTCTATCTCCGTGTAAATGACAAAAGCGTTCTGGCAAGCAAGGAGATGATAAAACTGCTTCAAAGTCAATCCGCCGGAAGATCGCTTGAAAAATATGTGATCGGGAATCAGGAGAAAATTGTATTTAGTTTGCTGGATAAAAACGAGATGATTACGGTGAAAGAACTGAGTAAATCCGCAAACATTTCCGAAAGGCGCGCATCGCGGACATTGATCAAACTCGTCCGCGCCGATCTGCTGTTGAGTCATCA